>CAYNAM010000006.1:0-41035 GCA_964395065.1 uncultured Ventosimonas sp. | reverse complement strand
AAACATGCTTTCTTTGCTAGGTGGAAGTATGGTTAGTTTTAAATTGTATTTGCCAGGGCCTAAGAGCTTAACATTATCACCATAATGAGGACCGTCATTTGCTACCATAGGGTGGAAGCTACCTTCAATCTTATCTGTACTACCTTCTTTGGTTAATGTGTAAGAAATAGAAAGGTAAGGAACCCAACTGCCTTCTTGAAAACCATTTGTATTATGTTCTAAGGCGCTGATATCTGCTTCTAAGTGCACATCTGAATCTTTAGCAGGTTTCATCATACCCGCAGGTTCCATTTCAATTGGTTGCAAGTAGACTGCTGCGATCTCCATACCACCACACTCTTGAGGTTTTCCTATGGGGTATTCTTTTGCTGATAGGGTCGTTGCAGCACAAAGTAAGGCCGTTGATAACACAACTAAAGATTTCATTGAGTGCTCCCGTGTTGAAGTAGTTGGTTTGATAATGATAATCATTATTAAATTATATGATAATATACATTTGACCGCCAGTTATTTGTTGACTAAATCTAAACAACAGAACTTTTTTTATAGATAAAATATTCAAGAGAGAAGTATTAAAATGAATAATCCCCTTCATTGAAAGCATAAATTAAATAAAAAAGTCATGAGCTTTTTATATTGTTAAGTTTAGGGAATCAAAGCACTATTCTAGATATGATTAATCAAATAGTTAGGGCTATGGGTTGTTGAGTTGAACTTGGATTTGCACTACTTCAGAAAGTCGTAATGTCGCATTTAGTCGTCTTGTAGTACATTCTAGAATATAGATATGAAGTGTGTGACTATTAAAATATGAAACTTTGATTCTTGTACCTTGCGAGGGTGGGATTTCAGGGAATAAATTGAGCATTATTTTGTGAGTCAGTCATTAGTTAACTCCTGTCTCAGAATTAATAGAGTATTCAAGAAGCGTAACTGTACACAGGTTGATCGATTGAAATAGCAGAGTCGATTATTCTGAAGGGTTTACTGTATAAAGCTTGCCATAAATTACAGACGAAGCTGTCTAGAGCATAACCAGTTTTAGTTATGATCTGCTGTTAATGTGCAACCAAAACCATCCTGTAGAATTTACTACAGTGCTTTTACTGTAAAACCAGTGAGTAATAACCTGCAAGTCATTTTGGCTGTTATGGGAAGTTGTACTGAAAATTAAGGCGATAATTGGATAGGACGTTTTTATTTCATGCATGCCTATAGCGTTACAGTCTATCGCGTAGATTTAGAATGATACAGTCAAGATGCTTAATGTATGTTTAAAATAATAAAAATATATAAGATAAAAAGGTATAAACCCGTTAATAAAAAAAGGCAGATTTGACTGCCCTTTTTTTATTTTGTGCTGGCTTTGATTTCCTTAGGGATTTCTTCTAATGCATCTTGGTAGCGTTTTTGCAGATCTTCATTGGCACGTGTTTGCCCAGGTGGTAATGGGTCATTGTTACTGCCTACCCAACGAACAATAGTGCGTGAGAACCAGTCACGATCGGCTAACTCTTTGACCATAGGTTTATAAGTACCGCCTGCGATTGCAGGATATTTTGGGTAGTTTAATTTTAATACTTCTAGGCTACTATTGGCTAAGTCTGTCATGCCCATACGTTGATAAGCTTCTACCATGATGGCTAGGCCGTTAGCTGTTGATGGGGTACCATCAAAGTGCTCTACTATATAAGTCCCTCGTCTTGCGGCTGCTATATAGGCTTGACGCTCAAGATAATATACGCCGACATGTGCTTCGTATGCGGCTAATAAGTTACGTAAATAAACCATACGTATTTTAGCATCGGGAGCATAAATGCTGTTTGGGAAGAAGCGAGTTAACTGTGCAAAATCGTTATAAGAAACCCTTGCAGCACCAGGATCACGGGTGGTCATGTCAAGGGGGATGAAGCGCGCTAAGAAGCTTTGATCCTGATCGAACGCTGCAAGACCACGCATATAGTAAGCATAATCTACATTGGGGTGGTCAGGGTTTAAACGAATAAAGCGATTAGCTGTATTACGTACCGCTTCAGCATCAGATATTTTATAATAAGCATACATTAGCTCAAGCTGTGCTTGCTCGGTATAACGACCAAATGGGTAGCGCGAGTCTAGCGCTTTTAGTTTGGCAATGGCTGCACTATAATTTTTGCTATTAAGGTCAGTCTGAGCTTGTTGATATAGTTGTACTTCAGTTAAGTTTTCATCCACCTTGGTCGAGTTGGAGCAGGCGGCGATTAAGATCAATAATGAAATAACTAGTAAATGTTTCACACGCATGGTGATAGTGTTCTCATTTCAAAAAAACTGTTGCTATTAACATAGTCTTGCTATGATGACTATTATAACGATTAGGATAAATTTTTCCTATTTAACCATAAGCTGAGCTTTAAACCCAAGTCAATAATGAAAAATTTATGAACTCTACAGATATAGTATTAACAGCAAAAGTTCCCTCTGAGCTAGGGGGACAACGTTTAGATCAAATAGCCGCACAATTATTTACAGATTATTCTCGTTCACGTTTAACGCTTTGGATTAAAGAAGGTAAATTAACCGTTGATGGCAAGGTGTTAAAACCTAAAGACACGGTTTTTAGTGGTGCTGTACTTGATTTAAATGCGCAACAAGAGTCTCAAGGAGATTGGGTTGCCCAAAATATTAAGCTAAATGTCGTATATGAGGATGATGCATTATTGGTTATAAATAAGCCTGCTGGTTTAGTTGTTCATCCGGCGGCGGGACATCATGAAGGTACTTTATTAAATGCATTGCTTTATCATGCGCCTGAGTTACAGAATGTACCGAGAGCAGGAATTGTACATCGCTTAGATAAAGATACAACAGGCCTAATGGTTGTTGCAAAAACATTAGAGGCTCAAACAAAGTTAGTGGAACAGTTACAGGCACGAACCGTTAGTCGCATCTATGAGGCCATTGTAAATGGTGTTGTAACATCGGGTGGGACTGTCGATGCACCGATTAGTCGGCATGGGGTGCAACGCCAAAAAATGGCAGTGGTTTCAGATGGTAAAAAAGCAGTGACGCACTATCGAGTATTAGAGCGTTTTCGTGCCTATACACATGTTCGTGTTCAGCTAGAAACAGGGCGTACACATCAAATTAGAGTACATATGGCTCATATTAACTTTCCTTTGCTAGGTGACCCTGTGTATGGCGGGCGTTTCCGTATTCCTCCGGCAACAAACCCCACTTTGATTCAAAGTTTAAAAGATTTTCCACGTCAAGCGTTGCACGCTCGCTTTTTAGAGTTAGAGCACCCTGTAACGGGTAAGAAAATACGTTGGGAGTCTGAGTTGCCTGAAGATATGGTATGGATGCTCAGCTTGTTAAGACAAGACAGTGAGTCATTTGAGGAAAAATAATGGAAAGTTTGTTAGAAACCATTATTAAACCCAATTGGCCTGTCCCTCCTAATGTGTTTAGCTATGCAACTACTCGTTTAGGTGGCGTAAGCAAAGATTATTATGCATCGTTAAATTTAGGTCTGCATGTGGGTGATGATGAGCAGTTAGTTTTAGAGAATCGTCAACGTTTACAAACAAGTTTAGGTTATAAGTCGATTGCTTGGCTAGAGCAAGTACACAGCGCAATAGCAACTAAGGCTAATGCTAGTCAGGTTTTGAAAGCTGATGCTAGTTGGACGGATCAGCCAGAGTTGGCGTGTGTTGTTATGACGGCTGATTGTTTGCCTGTGTTGTTTTGTGATAAATCGGGACAATATATAGCGGCTGCTCATGCGGGGTGGCGAGGATTAGTGAACGGCATATTAGAGGCAACAATAAATCAGTTACCTGTCGAACCTAATCAGTTAATGGCTTGGCTTGGACCTGCTATTGGTCCAAGTAAGTTTGAAGTAGGTAGTGAAGTAAAACAAGCATTTTTAGAGAAAGACAGTGAGGCAGAGCTAGCCTTTAGAACAGGCTTAACTCACGATAAATATTTTGCAGATATTTACCACTTAGCAAAGCTTAGGTTAAATAAAGCAGGCGTGACAGCTGTTTATGGGGGAGATTTTTGCACGGTGAGTGATGAGGATATGTTTTTTTCTTATCGACGCCAAGCAGTAACAGGAAGAATGGCTTCGCTAATTTGGTTGTTACCTCAGTAAATTATTCGAGAACATTATGCGTAAAAGACAAAGTAAAAAAAAGTTACCTCCTCGAGAAACAGCAGAAGAGGCATTAATACAAATTGTAGCTGGCTTTAAAAAATTTCGTGAAGTGGTTTTTCCTGAACAGCAAGAGCTATTTAAGCGTTTGGCCTCATCGCAGCAACCGCGAGCAATGTTTATTACCTGTGCCGATGCTCGGGTAGTGCCTGAGCTGATTACGCAAAGTTCGCCAGGCGATTTATTTATTACGCGTAATGTGGGTAATGTTGTTCCTCCGTATGGACAAAATAATGGTGGTGTATCGACCGCAATTGAGTATGCTGTAATGGCTTTGAATGTTCAGCATATAGTCGTTTGTGGGCATTCCAACTGTGGAGCTATGCGGGCAGTCATTGATCAAAATACTCTGGATGCAATGCCAACAGTTAAAGCATGGTTAAGGCATTGTGAGGTTGCAAGAACAGTGGTTGCTGAAAATTGTGGCTGTTTAAATGAAGAAACGCTAGATGTTTTGATTGAAGAGAACGTTATTGCACAGTTGGATCATTTAAGAACGCATCCCTCGGTTGCCTCACGATTGGCCAGTGGCCATTTATTTATTCATGGTTGGGTGTATGATATTGAAACAGGCGCGATTAAAGCATTTGATGATGAAATAGGAAACTTTTTACCATTAGATGGAGAGATTACGCCTACAGCTACTCCCCGCTCACGTTTTATCGATCGGGAATAGCAAAAAGCGCTTCATTTGAAGCGCTTTTTTTATAAAAAGGAATTATTTTTCAAAAATAATTCTGTAGAGTGTTCCTATAGATAGTGCTGCAAGTGGAATTGTCCAGATTAGGCCGATACCTAGAGGAATAGCAGAAACTATTACAATAATACCTAGTAAAAATCCTAGTAAAAATACTTTAAACCAGTGTTTAGTGACTATTTTACGAGATGCTTCTAATGCTTGCCATGCATTAACACCAGGATTATCAACAATAATCCACTGAACTAATGTGTAAGCAATTGCTAAATAAATACCAGGAATAATAAGCAATATAAAGCCGATGGTGGTTAATATTGCGACTAAAAAGTTTCCAATAATTAATGTAATAAAAATACCTGAAAGCGGTAAAAAGCATTGACCAATTTCAATTTTTTCTCCTCTGAGGTGTTTTAATCCTAAAATCATTGCAGAAGCAGAAAGAACAGATAAGGCAATACTGACTGCAAAGCTAATTATTAGTGCAAGCATTTCAGGAAGAGTAGCAATAATGAAGCCTACAACGAAGTTAGCAACAAAGTTAATGACAGATATTACTAATAGAACGAGGAAGAACGGTAGTTTTACGCCATTTACTCGCGCCCATGCTTGGGAGATTACATTCATTACATCGAAGTCGTAGTCGTAAGCGACAGCTTCTTCAATTGAACGTTTGTTGATTACCTGTGGTTGTTGCATATTATTGCTAATATCACCGTTGTTAGGCATTATAGGAGGTTGCTCATGCATATAAGTAGTTCCTTTTAAATTGTAAATATGAAAATCGCAATTGTATCTAAATATTTAACTAAGTAAAGGGGTATCTTATAAATATTAAGGAACGGGTTAAGTTCTTATACTGTTTGCAAATGAGTAAATAGTGCTTTATTGGATGCGTAGGTGTAATAAGGGATATGGTTTTCCTTGCCCATCTAAAGGGGAGCGACCAATGATTTTGAACCCTTGGTGTAGATAAAATGTAGTCGCCTGTGTATTTTGTTCGTTAACATCAACACAGTTGATGTTGAAATGCGTTATTGCATGGTTTAGCAATGCTTTCCCAATACCCTGACCTTTCAAGTGAGGGGCAACAAATAGCATTTCTAGTTTATTTCTGTGTACCCCTGCAAAACCAGTGATTACTTGCTTATCATTAAGGCTACAAAAAAGATTAACCATAGGGAAGTAATCATTTAAAACACAGGGCTTTAACTCGGCAATGGCCTCTTGGGTTAAAAAGTGATGTGTCGCTTTAACAGAGGCCTCCCATATTTCTAATAAGGAGCTATATTCGTTCAATGTTGGGGGAGTAATAACTATCATCACTTAGCTATTTTGATGAGCTTTGCATAATAAAAACCATCATGACCACCCATGTGAGGAAAAAGCTGGCGTCCTCTTGGTTGTTTTATACCCCACTGGTCACCTATATCTAGTTCTTGGGCATTGGCGTGTGCAGATAAGAATTTATCAATATTCTGTGTGTTTTCTTCGGGTAGTATAGAGCAAGTAGCATAAACTAGTATTCCCCCGACGGCTAATGTTGACCAAATCGCACAAAGTAATTCGTATTGTAAATTCGCCAGTGTTGTAATGTCTTCTGGTTTACGTGTTAGTTTGATATCAGGGTGGCGGCGAATAACTCCTGTAGCGGAGCAAGGCGCGTCTAATAGGATACGATCAAAAGGGCGATTATCCCACCAATCAGCAAGATTTCTACCATCAGCCACTTTTAGCACAGCTTGTAGGTTAAGACGTTGTAAGTTTTCTATAACTCTTTGTAATCGACTGGTTTCAGCATCGATGGCTACGACTTCGGCAAGGTTGGGTTCTCGTTCAAGGATATGACAAGTTTTCCCCCCAGGAGCACAACATGCATCCAACACGCGTTGTTGTGGTTTTAGATCTAATAGTTGCGCTGCAAATTGTGCTGCTTCATCTTGAACACTTACCCACCCTTCATCAAAATGGGGAAGTTGTTGCACTGTGCAAGGTGATTTTAACTGAATGCCTTCTGTGCTGTATTGGCATGAAGTTGCTTCTATGTTGGATTCGTTTAGTAAGTTAAGGTAGTTTTCTTGTGCTATATGCTGTAGGTTAACTCGTAATGTCATGGGTGGGTGTGCATTATTCGCTTCGCAAATTGTTTGCCAATACTCTGGCCAATCTTGTTTTAAACGTTTTTGTAACCAACGAGGGTGTGCCGTAAAAGAAACAGGGTCTTTAGCCAGTTGCTCAAAAATCTCGGCACTTTCACGTTGGCATCTTCTTAAGACGGCATTAATAAGTCCCTTTGCCCATGTTTTTTTTAGGGTGCTAACACTGTTAACTGTTTCATTAATGGCTGCGTGGGCAGGAACACGCATATAGAGTAGTTGATAAAGGCCAATATAGAGTAATGCTTCAATGTCTTTGTCTGCATTTTTTAGCGGTTTTTCAAGGAGTTTACTGAGTAGTAGCTCAAGACGCGGTTGCCAACGAGCTGTGCCCAACGTAAGCTCTTTGGTGAGGCTTTTGTTGTTTTCATCAACTTGTTCTAAGACAGGGGGTAAGCTGCTTGATAATGAGGCTTTACCTTGTATAACTGGAGTTAGGGCATAACAGGCCGCGAGTCTTGGATTCATTTGCCGAGTATCCGATGAGGCGTAAACAATTCTTTATGGCCATTATATACATCCCAGAAAGATAATGGTTTACTGTTTGGAAGTTGTATTTTGGTAATGCATAGAGCTTGCTTTCCACAGGCTATGATAAGTCCCTCCTTGGAAATATCGATTATTTTGCCTGCATCACCGGATATATTAACGACATGTGCCTCTAATATCTTGAGTGGTATATTATCAATAAAGCTATAACAAATAGGCCAGGGAGTGAAGGCTCTTATTGTATTGGCTAAGTCTGTAGCCGTCAGTTGCCAGTTGATTTCGGCTTCTTCTTTATTCAGTTTATGGGCATAACAAGCAAGGGTATCATCTTGTTTTTCAGGAGTTAGTTTTTTATTTGCAAGACCATCAATTGCTGTAATGACTGCGGTTGATCCTAATTCGGCAAGACGATCATGCAAGCTGCCGCCGTTATCTTGCTCTGTAATAGTGGTTGTTGCTTTTAATAGCATCGGACCTGTATCGAGTCCTGCTTCCATTTGCATGACAGTAATGCCTGTTTCTTTATCGCCTGCTTGAATGGCTCGCTGAATAGGTGCAGCCCCACGCCATCGGGGGAGAAGTGAGGCATGGCTATTAATGCATCCTAGTGTAGGGGTGTCTAACACTGATTGAGGCAAAATGAGTCCATAGGCGACAACGACCATTAAATCAGGTCGTAAAGAAGCCAATTCTTTTTGTGCCTCTTCTGTCTTAAGGGTTGTAGGTTGAAATATAGGTATATTATGCTGTAGTGCTAGTTCTTTAACGGGGCTAGCCATGAGTTTTTTCCCTCGGCCGGCAGGGCGGTCGGGTTGTGTGTAAACTCCTACTAGTTCATGATGGTTATGTTGAATGATTTTTGCCAGATGTACAGCTGCAAACTCAGGAGTGCCAGCAAAAATGATACGCAAAGATCTATTCATTTTATTTAGCAGCCTTTTGGTCTAATTTATGCTGTTTTTCAAGCTTATGCGCAATACGGTTACGCTTGAGGGTGGACAGATAGTCGACAAACAGTTTTCCACTTAAGTGATCCATCTCATGTTGGATACAAACGGCTAGTAGTCCTTCACAAATCATTTCAAAAGCTTCACCATTGCGGTTTAGAGCATTTACCTTGACTCGTTCTGGCCGGATAATATCTTCATAAAAGCCGGGAACTGAGAGGCACCCCTCTTTGTAAGTGTGAGGATCTTCTGACAAAATTTCAATTTTAGGGTTAATAAATACTAGCGGTTGTGTACGATCTTCGCTAATATCGATTACAATGAGTTGTTTATGAAAATTGACTTGCGTTGCCGCTAATCCTATTCCTGGGGCTTCATACATGGTTTCAAACATGTCGTCAATTTGTTGTTGAAGGTCTGCATCTACCTTTTCAATAGGCGTTGCAATTTTACGTAAACGAGGGTCTGGAAATTCAAGTATGGTTAAAATTGACATAGTACAGTAGATTTCGTTGTAGAAAGTTAAATAAATAGCGTTATAATACCAAAACAGTTTACACTATAAGATGAATGTTTTCTGTTGTAATTTTACAAATTAGGTAATAAGAAAGGAATGCATGGCATGAGGAAATTACTACTCGCCCTTGGTTTACTAGCCTTTAGTACACTGTTACAAGCTCAGCAAGTCGAGTTGAAAGAAAATCATCCTACAACCTATACGGTTGTAAAAGGTGATACGTTATGGGATATTTCAGGACGTTTTTTGAAACAACCCTGGCTCTGGAAAGAGATTTGGCAAGTAAATCCAACTATTAAGGATCCTAATCTGATTTATCCAGGTGATACATTAACATTGGTTTATGTTAATGGAAAACCACGTGTAAGTTTAAAGCGTGGCCAGTCACGAGGAACGGTGAAGTTGTCGCCTTCTGTTCGTGTAGAGCCAATGTCAGATGCTATTCCAACAATTCCTTTACAAGCAATTAATTCTTTCTTATTGCGTAACAGAGTGTTATCAAATGCAGAAGAGTTAAATAAACAACCTTATATCGTGGGTGGTGAATCTGGAAGTGTGGTAAGCGGTACAGGAAGTAAAGTTTATGCAAGAGGTAAGTTACCAGAAGGTGACACAGGTTTTGGTATCTTTCGTCAAGCGAAAGAATTTAGGGATCCTAAAACCAATGAGTTATTAGGTATTAACGCTGATGAAATTGGTTCTGCAACACTTATCGCTAAACAAGGTTCAGTATCAACATTGCAACTTATTCGTACCAATCAAGAAGTGCGTAATGGTGACCGTGTATTACCTACAGAAGAGCGTAATATTTCAGCGACGTTCCAACCTAGTGCACCAAAAACTTTAATTAATGCTGAGATCGTTGATGTACCTAGAGGTGTTTCACAAGTAGGACGTTCTGATGTAGTACTTATTAATAAAGGTACACGTGATGGTATTGAAGTGGGTAATGTTTTATCGATTTATCGTTTAGGTGAAACAGTAAAAGATCAAGTTGAAGGTGGCGATGTTAAATTACCTGATGAAGAGGCGGGTATGTTAATGGTTTTTCGTACTTATAATAAGTTAAGTTATGGTATTGTCTTATCTGCAAGCAAGCCTTTAAGTGTTGGTGATAAGTTAAAAAATCCTCAATAAGTTATATTGTGTTATAAAAAAGAGAGATTGTTTAATCTCTCTTTTTTTATGAGCGGTATTTTACAAAATAGATAGGAAGGATAAATCAAATGGATGGCTTATCTGCACAAGAGTTAAAAGCTCGCCTAATTTTACATAATTTGCCAACTATTGGTAGTAGGCGGTTTATTCAGCTAGTAAATCATTTTGGATCAGCAGAATCGGCATTGTATTTACAAGCACAATGGCAGCAGATAGGGTTGCCTCGTAGTAGTGTAGCGGTAGAAAAAAAACAAGCAGAAGATCAAGCAGACCAGGCATTGCGTTGGCTAGAATCTGATGGTCAGCAATTGATTTTTTGGGATTCTCCTCATTATCCAGCCTTATTAAAAGAAATTAGTGATTTTCCTCCTGTACTTTATGTAAAAGGTAATATTGGTTTATTAGAAAAGCCTCAATTAGCTATTGTAGGAAGTCGCCATGCCAGTAAGCCGGGATTAGATACGGCTTATCAATTTGCTAAACAATTAGCTGAGTGTGGTTTTGTCATTACCAGTGGTTTAGCGTTAGGTATTGATGGGGCGGCCCATTCTGGATCACTCGTAGCTCAAGGAGAGACAGTTGCTGTGTTGGGATGTGGGTTAAAATATATGTATCCTAAAAGCCATAGTAAGTTAGCGCACAATATTGTGGAAGCTAAGGGTATTCTGGTTTCAGAGTTTCCTTTAAATACAGCACCACAAGCTTCTAATTTTCCGAGAAGGAATCGAATTATTAGTGGTTTATCTTTAGGTATATTGGTAGTTGAGGCTTCTTTGTCAAGCGGTTCTTTAATTACTGCAAGGTTAGCAGCTGAGCAGGGACGGGAGGTATTTGCTATTCCTGGATCGATCCATTATGCAGGGGTTAAAGGATGTCATCAGTTAATCAGGGAAGGTGCTATTCTAGTAGAGAGTATTGAGCATATCCTAGAAGCATTGCAAGGATGGAAAAATGTTGATGTCAGAGTACCTTTGAAAACACAGCAATCATTTTTTGACGTTATTCCCGATAGTTTATTATTAAAAGCATTAAAGGCAGCGCCACAAAGTAGTGATTCACTGGCTATTAGCCTTAATATACCGTTTGATAAAGTATTAATCGAATTAACGGATTTGGAGTTGCAAGGAGCCGTTTGTTGCGAAGCAGGTATTTGGTATGCAACATCGTGCCAGTAAAACATAATTTATATTTGTTAAATAATGAGTAAGTTAATTATTATCCTTCTAAGATAACATCATAAAGCAGCAATTGATGTAATAAGCTTGGAGAGTATTGAGTGGAGCTATTTTTTTTAGGTACGGGATCAGGATTACCCTCTAGTGAGCGTAATGCTTCCTGCTGTGTGCTTAACTTAATGAAAGAGCGAAAAGCACTTTGGGTATTTGACTGTGGAGAGGGAACTCAGCATCAGTTTTTAAAAATACCATTAAAGATTTCGAAAATAGAAAAGATTTTTATTACACATTTACATGGTGATCATTTATTTGGACTGCCAGGGCTTTTAAGTTCAAGATCTTTTGCTCATCAAGCGACACCTCTTACTGTTTATGGACCAAAAGGGATTAAAGAGTATTTAACGGTGGTGATGAATATTTCTGCGTCACGCGTATCTTATCAACTAGAGGTTAAAGAAATTGAGGAGGGGGTTATTTTTGAGGATGAACAATTTATAGTGTCTTGTTTGCCACTGACTCACCGTGTAGAAAGCTATGGTTTTAGAGTGGTAGAAAAAGATAAACCTGGTGCACTCAACACCAAATTACTGGCTAAATTAAAAGTGTCAGAAGGGCCTCATTTAAAGCAATTGAAAGAGGGAAAAGAAGTCGAATTGGCTGACGGGCGTATTTTACAGGGTAAAGATTTTATAACCTCTCCTATAAAAGGAAAAGTGGTTGCTATTTTTGGCGATACGGTTCCTACTAAAACAGCGATAGTGCTTGCAAGCAATGCAGATGTGATGGTGCATGAGGCAACATTTGAGGGCGCTTTAGAAGAGTTAGCCGAGAAGTATGGGCACTCAACAACGACACAAGTAGCAACAATTGCAAAGAAAGCGAATGCGAAAAAACTTATTATTACCCATATTAGCTCTCGCTACTCTGAACAAAATTATAAGCAATTATTAGATGAGTGTCGTAAAGTATTTAAAGAAACTGAAATAGCCAATGATTTTAGCCATTTCATCATTTGAAACGATAGTTGTTTAAAAAGACTTAATAGTAAAAGCATACCATTAAGAGATAGTATGCTTTTATTCCATTTTAACGGAAAACAATACCGCCATCGCTGATAATAGCCTGGCCTGTAATATAGTCTGCATTGGGTGATGCTAAGAACGAGACAAGGTTTGCAATATCTTCGGGCTGTTGCGTTCTACCCAATAAGATACCGGCTGAGAATTTTTTGAGTGCCTCGCCTGGTTTTAGACCCATATATTTAACCATGCCAGCATCGATACGGTCCCACATCTTCGTGGGCGCAACGCCTGGGCAATAAGCATTTACTGTGATTTTATGTTGAGCAAGTTCTTTAGCAGATGTGTGGGTAATAGAGCGCACAGCATGTTTTGATGCACAATAAGAACCTAGTAATTCGTAAGATTCATGACCAGCAATGCTACATGCGTTTAGGATTTTTCCGCCTGTACCTTGTTTGATCATTTGTTTAGCAGCAGCTTGTATGCCATAGATAACACTTTTTACATTAATATTTAGAATCCTTTCTAAGTCATCAGGTGTGAGCTCAAGTATAGGAGCAACTTCTTCAATCCCCGCATTATTAATGAAAATATCAACCTGGCCAAAAGCATTGACAGCATGGTTGACTAAGTTTTGCTGGTCTATTTGTTTAGAAACATCACCTAAAAAGCTGGTTACCTCGAATCCTAATTGTTTAAATTCTTGTTCTGTTTTTTGTAGGGTTGTTACGTTAATATCGGAAAGAACTATTTTAAAACCATCTTCAGCCAAGCGTTTAGCTATTCCCTTTCCTAATCCATCCCCTGAGCCTGTAATTACAGCTACTTTTTTAGTCATAGTAATTATTCCTTAGTAAGTTGGTAAGATAGTGCACAATTTATTTAATAGGTTGGTAGAGTATGGAATAGTTTTACCATTAAATAAAATAATCATTAGTCTACACTTCTTTATGGGCGGAATACGATAATGTAATATGAATTGTCAAAATTATTAAAATGATTATCAAAGGACTAATTTGTTTTAAGTTATTATTTAATCGATTTGTTTGTTGATTTAAGTTAATAGCTACTTCTTTTTCGATATAATATTCACTATGTTTTTATATTTTGAATTAAAATAAAAATGCTTTATATCAAATTGTTTATTTAATCATTATCAGGAAGTCATTATGAAGTTAAGGCAATTATTTGTAGGAGTTTTTCTTTGTTTCTCTTTCTCTATGGGAGCCAATGCAGACGTGAGTAATAAGGCACCTTATCGTTTTCAAGATATTAATAAAATGAGTGAAGTGGACTATGTAACAACGTTTACTCCTCTATTTAATAATGCGCCTTGGGTTGTGAAAGAGTCTAGTCAAAAGCGCCCATTTACAGGGTTTGTTAATATGTATGAAACCATGGTAACTATTATAAAAAATAGTGATCATGACACGCAATTATCATTAATCAAAACCCATCCACGTTTGGCTTGTAAGAGTTTAAGAGCAGAAAATATTGCGGCGAGCTCCTTGGCAGAACAATCAGGCTCTGGTTTAAATGTGTGTACAGAGGAAGAAGCCAAAAATTTACAAACAATGAATGATAAATACCGTGAGAAATTCGGTTATGACTTTTTACTTGCCATCAAAGGGTATGATAAACAAGCTATTTTTGTGGAGTTAGAAGATAGACTTAACAATGATCCTGATACAGAGTTTAATATTGCTATGCAGCAGTTTTATAAAATTTTATTAATGCGCATGTTAGATTCTGTAAAATAAGTCGCTTGATAGTAGACTATTAAATTGCCCCTCTTGAGGGGCAATTTTATTTAAATTACTATAAATCGATATGACCAAAAAATAAATCTGTTACAAGTTTATTATCGATTGGATCATTATTGAGTGTGCGAATAAGTAGCTCACTTCCTAAAAGTTGCAGTGAAAATAACATATCTGGTTGGACGCGTTTAATTTTCTGTAAATTACTGCTTGAGTTTACAAGAGAAATGATTTTTGTCTGCTCACTGATGACTTCTTTAGCAGCTAATATTATAAATACATTATCAGAGTCATCATTACGTAATGCAAGGATGTATTTAGCCTTATCTGCCCCAGCTTTAAGTAAACATTCTGCACTGGATGGATCACCTATAACAATATCCGTATCGGAGGGATAAGTATGAACCTCCTCTTTATTGATAATTACGGTAACGACCATATTTCGCTCTTTAAGTCCTTGGTACAAGCTAATGGCGAGTGGTGATGCACCTGCAATAATGTAATGATTATTACGCATGTTTTGAACCCTTCTGCTATGAATGATTTGTTTGAATCCTCCGTCGGTGACAAAGCTGATGACACCACTGAGTGATGCAGTAAAAAATGTAATGCCAAGAATAATAACGGTAAGGGTAAAAAAGCGAGCATCTTGTGTATAAGGAACAATGTCACCATACCCTACGGTTGACATTGTTACGAGGGAGAAATAGAAAGCACTCGGCATATCAGTTAATGCAGGTTTAAATTGCGACCCCATGTATAACACACCAAATACGGAGTAAAAAAGTAGAAGGATCATTCCTGTTAAAGCAAAATAACTGCCTGCAATAATACTGCGTTTGTTATAAAACTTAAATCTTAGTATGAGTACTATAATAAGAGTAAAGGAGTAGGGGATTAACCAATGACTTTGTATAGTGGTTAATGAGGCATAGGTACAGGTAAAAAAAAGTATAATAAGTGAGAAAAACCATGCGGCGCGCGTTCGCATGGTGAGTCCTATTGCTGCAAAAATAAGAGCACAGCCTAATGCAAATTGAGGTATTTCAAACAGATCAAAGACAGATAGAGTTTTTTCCCATGAGTTAAATGTTTCGAATTTATCAGGTAACAGAAACAGCGCATTGATTAACACTGGAAAGATTAAATAAAAACCATTAATAGCGATTAATAAACTAAGAATTATATTGATAAATAAGTTAATACGGGGGTGTTTTAATATATTGTTAGCCATGGTTTTTAAAAGGGTTTGGCAAAAATTATATATTACCAGTTAATAAAGTTTAATAAATTAGAAAATGGCATTATATGATTTGATTCAAGGCTGTATTACCTATGTTCTACGATTACTTTGATTAACTTAGTGTTAACCAAAGTAATGAAGATGTTTTTTCTGCAATACCATCAGTATAAAGATGGTACATCTTATTTATTGTTGAATAAGGCGTTCTTGAAGCCATGTTGCAATGTCAGATAACTCTTTATTACATACTTCATGCATCATCGAGTAAGTATGCCATGACGCATTAACACCATGGTCTAATAAAAAAGTATAAGCTGCTTTTCCTAGACTAATATCAACAACATTATCGTCAGTGCCATGTAAATGCAGAGAGGGTATCGCTAATTTACCATCAACAAAAACAGTATTTTCATTAAAGGTAGGTGCATAGGTTGATAGAGCCATCACTCCGCCAACATTTTCAGGATAAGCGATATAAGCAGTATGCATAACAACAGCACCACCTTGAGAAAAGCCTGCAAGAATAATACGATTTAATGCAATGCCTTGTTTGCGCTGAGCTTTTATGAGTGTAATAACCGATTCAGCTGATCTTTGAAGCTGTGGTACGCTAATCTCACGAGGAGAAGATAGACTGATGATGTCATACCATGATGGCATTGTCATCCCCATATTTAAACTAACAGGTTGATTGGGTGCCTGTGGGAGAATAAAGCGGGTATTAGGCAATATTTTTTCTTGTAATTGCTCTGCAACAGACTGGAAATCGTATTTATTAGAACCCAACCCATGCAACCAGATAACTGCTGAGTCAGCTTGGCTTTGTGGCTCTATAATTAGTGGTTCAAGCATGATGAATGCTCCTTTTACTTAACTTGAAATACAATTAGACTACCATATCTTTAAAATCTAGCATAGAATACTATTTACTGTGGATATAATGAACTTTATCATCTTTGTTGTATCTAATGAGGATATTAAGAGGGTTTTTGTTAAAGGAGTATTCTATGAAGCTTAAAGTGTTATTAGCGTTAGTGTTTGCAGGTTTTTTTGGTATTTTAGCTGGTTGTGCGACTCCATCAGTTATTACGTTAAAAGATGGCCGTCAGATTCAAACAACAGATGCACCTAAGTTAGATGCAGATGCTGGCTTTTATCGTTTCCAACAATTAGATGGTAAAGACAGCAGCATTAATAAAGACGATGTATTAACAATTAAAGAATTATAATATTCTTTATTGTAAAGAAGGCCACTGTTGACAGTGGCTTTTTTTATGCCTGCTGAAAACTAACCAGAATATTTAATGGTTGTAATGTTAAATAATTTACCTATAAAATGACCTTGCTCTATAGAATGAACAATAATTAAAAATTTTATTGAAAGAATGTTTTGGTATACGCAAGATAAATAAGAAAGACCGTTAACATTTTAGGAGTCAATGTGATTAAAAAAATATTGATAGCCAATCGGGGGGAAATTGCTGTTCGAATTATCCGCGCTTGTGCTGAAATGAATATTCGATCAGTTGCTATTTTTAGTGAGGCTGATCGACATGCACTGCATGTTAAGCGGGCTGATGAGGCTTACAATATAGGGGAAGAACCCCTTGAGGGCTATCTAAACCCAAAAAAGATTGTTGAGTTAGCGGTTAAAACAGGCTGTGATGCTTTGCATCCAGGGTATGGATTTTTATCTGAAAATCCTGATTTGGCAAGATGTTGTCAGGCAGCAGGTATTCGTTTTATTGGCCCCTCTCCAGAAGTTATTCATCTGATGGGCGATAAAACCCAAGCCAGAAACACCATGATTAAAGCAGGTGTTCCTTGTACGCCAGGAACTGAGGGTAATTTACAAGACCTTGATGAAGCGCTTCGTGAGGCTGAGCGAGTAGGTTACCCTATTATGCTAAAAGCTACTTCGGGCGGTGGTGGGCGCGGTATTCGCCGTTGTGATAATCCTGATGAATTAAAGCAAAACTACTTACGCGTGATTTCTGAGGCTACTAAAGCTTTTGGCAGTGCTGAAGTCTTTTTGGAAAAATGTATTCTTAATCCTTGTCATATTGAGGTACAAATTCTAGCCGATAGTCATGGTAACGTGATTCATTTATATGAACGTGATTGTTCTATCCAGCGTCGTAACCAAAAGCTGATTGAAATAGCACCTAGTCCACAGCTAACAGAGGCACAGAGGCAATATATCGGTGGTTTGGCTGTCCGTGCTGCTCAAGCTGTGGGGTATGAGAACGCGGGAACCATAGAGTTTTTATTATCTGATAATAACTTTTACTTTATGGAAATGAACACTCGTGTTCAAGTAGAACATACCATTACAGAAGAAATCACGGGGATTGATATTGTTCGAGAACAAATCAATATTGCAGCTGGTAAGCCATTATCTATAAAACAAGAAGATATTCGCTTTAAAGGCTATGCATTACAGTTTCGCATTAATGCAGAAGATCCCAAAAATAACTTTTTACCTACGTTTGGTCGTATTACCCACTATTATGCGCCGGGTGGGCCAGGGGTACGTGTTGATACAGCGATTTATACAGGGTATAACATTCCACCGTATTATGACTCCATGTGCTTAAAATTAGTAGTACGCGCTTTAACGTGGGAAGAGGCTATCAATAGAGGTTCTCGTGCGTTGGATGATATGCGCCTACAAGGGATTAAAACTACCGCTAATTACTATCAAGAAATTTTAAAACACGCTGATTTTAGAAGTGGTCGCTTTAATACAAGTTTTGTTGACTCCCATCCTGAGTTAGTAGATTACTCGACTAAACGTAGGCCAGAAGAGTTAGCATTAGCAATTTCTGCAGCAATTGCTGCTTATACAGGTCTATAACAGCAAGGTAGAATGAGATGACTAAAAAGATTCTTATAACAGATACTATCCTCCGTGATGCACACCAATCATTACTAGCAACACGTCTTCGTACTGAAGACATGCTACCTATTTGCGAAAAGTTAGATAAAGTAGGTTACTGGTCATTAGAAGTTTGGGGTGGTGCTACCTTTGATGTATGTATTCGCTTTCTTAAAGAAGATCCATGGGAACGTTTACGTTTATTAAAAAAAGCATTACCTAACACCCGTTTGCAGATGCTATTGCGTGGTCAAAACTTATTGGGTTATCGCCATTACAGCGATGATGTGGTACAAGCATTTGTTGAAAAGTCAGCCGAAAATGGTATTGATGTCTTCCGTATTTTTGATGCCATGAACGATGTGCGTAACCTAGAGGAAGCTATTAAAGTTGTAAATAAAGTAGGTAAGCATGCTCAAGGAGCGATCTCTTATACGACGAGTCCTGTTCATACAATCGAGTTATTTGTTGAGCAAGCCAAGCAAATGGCTGATATGGGTGTGCAGTCCATTGCTGTTAAAGACATGGCGGGTTTATTAACACCCTTTGTAACAGGTGAGTTAGTTAAAGCGATTAAAGATGAAGTTGATTTGCCTGTCTTTATTCACTCTCATGACACAGCAGGCTTATCCACAATGTGTCAGTTAAAAGCCATTGAAAATGGTGCTGATCACATCGATACGGCTATTTCTAGTATGGCATGGGGAACGAGTCATCCTGCGACTGAGTCAATGGTCGCTGCGCTTCGTAATACCCCTTACGATACAGGATTGGATTTAGAGTTAATTCAAGAAATTGGTATGTACTTCTATGGTGTACGTAAAAAATACCACCAGTTTGAAAGTCCATTTACTGGTGTTGATACCCGTGTGCAAGTGAACCAAGTGCCGGGTGGTATGATGTCAAATCTTGCTAATCAATTACGTGAGCAAGGTGCTTTAAACCGAATGAATGACTTATTTGACGAAATACCTCGCGTGCGTAAAGACCTCGGCTATCCTCCTTTAGTGACACCAACATCGCAAATTGTAGGTTCACAGGCTTTATTTAATGTCCTCTCTGGTGAGCGCTATAAAACCATTACTAATGAAGTCAGACTCTACTTAGAAGGCCGCTATGGTAAGGCAGCGGGTGAAATTAATGAAGAATTAAGAACACAAGCCATTGGTAACTCGTTCGTAATTACTACTCGCCCAGCAGATTACTTAGACCCTGAAATGGAAAAGTTAAAAGCTGAAATAGGTAGCTTAGCGCAATCAGAAGAAGATGTATTAACTTACGCGATGTTCCCAGATATTGCTCGTAAATATCTAGAAGAGCGTGCTTCTGGTAATTTAACACCAGAAGTTTTGTTACCTTTCCCTGTTGCAGGCGAAGTGGATACAACAGAAGCTAATACTTCTGCGGTCACTGAGTTTATGGTTGATGTTCATGGTGAGCGGTATCATATTGATGTTAAAGGCGCGACAGCTAAAAACAAAGGGAAACGTCATTTCTATCTATCGATTGATGGTATTCCACAAGAAGTTGTCTTTGAACAGATGGTGTCAGGTGAAGTCACGGGCGATGGAAGAAAACAAGCGACCAAAGCAGGTGATGTAACCGTAGGTATGTCGGGCACTGTGGTTGAAGTGTTGGTTAAAGAGGGTGATAGTGTTAAAAAAGGTCAACCTTTATTCATTACTGAAGCCATGAAAATGGAGTCTGAAATTAAAGCACCGATTGATGGCATTGTAACCGCAATTCATATTAAAGGTGGTGATAAAGTCAATCAAGGGGAATTACTAATAGAAATAGCAAATTAATAAGTTTAGAAATACAATAAATAGAGCTTCGTCAATGCGATAAAAGTCTATTAAATTATATAATTAAACCTTACTCTTTCAATTAGTAAGGTTTAATTTTATGAATAAAGGACAAATGATTAAAAACGGTCTATTAATCAGTACTGCTTTGGTTGCTGGAATGCTAGTGGGTTGCGGTGGTGGTGATGACAAAGCAGCTGCTCCAGTACAAGGAGCGAAATCAAGCTCTACCAGTCAGCCCGAAAAATCTTCGGAAAGCATTATAGATAAAAAGTTGAGTGTTTATATTAAGTGCTATAACAGTGGAAGAGATATTGATCGCTCTATTGAAAGGTATCAATCATGGATTAAAGACATGGATCTCGGTCCAACAGGCAAAGAAAGAAGTGTATGGGGGCTTTACAGTCTTAATGTTAATAGACTCAATGAGTGTAAAAAGAATATTGATGAGGTAGCTGCATTAGCACCTGTGACAGAACTAGACAAAGTGGCAGTCACTTTTGCTGATAATGCTGTTGCTGTAGGTAAAGCTGTTGAACCTCTTTATTCATATTATGATCAAAAAGACTATAAGGATGATGATTTCAAAAAAGGTAAAGAACTTCATGCCCCTCTAGCAAAGGCTATGAAAGAGTATATAGTTATTGCAGATAAGTTCTCTGATCTTATTGAAGTTGAAAATGATAAAAGACAAGTTGAGCATCTTGCTGTTATTGAAAAAACACAAGGTAAAAATGCTAGCTATTATAGACTTTCTATCGTTATTCAAGCAAAGGCACTTGCTAATTTATTGTATAAAGATAACTTTGATATTGACACAGCAAAACAAATGATCGATCAGTATACTGACACTGTAGCTGCCGCATCAGCATATTATAAAGATCCTAACAACAAAGAACTAATGAAAAAACAAGGTTTTATGACAGAGTCCAATCTTTCAAGAGTTATTAGCAAAGCTGAAGACTTCAATAAATCAATTAAGGCGCGTTATAGAAGTGTCCGTGATAATAAGCCAATTAGAGCTGTTAATTCTGCTGTGGAGGCTTATGAGACAGGAACTTTAAGAAATATACAAGCTAAATATAATGATTTAGTGAATACTTATAATCACTAACGATTATTGCTCGTTTTAATGGACTAAAAGGCAATACCCTGTTGGGTATTGCCTTTTTTAATGTGTCGCCAGAATCATTAGTTTAATTTTTTAGATATTAAGAAATTATCAAGTGTGTTATCTAATAAATATTAACACTTAAAGGAAATTAAAGTATTCGTTTCCTTTTTAAAAAATCATATATTTTTAACGCAGTTTAAATTGAAAAATCATACTTTCTGCACCACAACAGAAATTAAAACTTGCTGATAGTTTTACACCCTCTTCTACTTGATCTATGGTGTGGGTAATTTGACAAGGATCAGACTCAATCTCGTGTGCTATTTCAGCCAGTTTTATAAATGCTTTTTCCGCCTCTTGTTGACTTGCAAATAAGGCGTTATAAGAAACGATACAATCTTCATTATCTATCACAGTACCAATGTCAACACCACAACAGGCTGCTGTTTCGTTGGCTTTACATTTATTTGTTAAATCTACCATAACGATAACCTCTTAGTTTTTAGTTAAACATCAGTACATCTAACTTATTATAAAAAAGAATGGTTAGATTAGCTAGCTTAACCGTAAAACCAAACATGAGGTGTGAGTAACTTATTAAGTCTCAAAAGAATGGATAATAGTCGCATTATTGTTTTTAAAATGACATCTAGGGTCTCAAGTTTTTAGGTAAATCGAGTGTGTCGACAATAATTTCTCCTGCCAGTGTTAATCCTTTATCGTAATGCAGTGCAGGTTTATCACTTAAAAAGGTCAGTGTAACTGTTGCCTTTATTGCAACGCCATAAACCTCTCCTGTATAAGCATCTAATCCAGAGGGCGTATCAAGGGCTAATGTTGGCGTATTTAAATTATTTAATTGCTGAATAATAGTTTGCCACTCTTCTGATAAGGAACGATTAAGACCAATTCCAAATAGACCATCTACAATCAAGTTAGGTTTTGTTGTTAACTGAGTGAGGCTGTTGATTTCTAAAAGGTGGTTAGCCTTACAAAAGTTTAAAGCATTTAGTGCTGCCGAGCTTTTTACGAGCTGTGGGATAAATAATATCACGTGATAATCGCGAGCATCTAAATTTAGCGCTGCCCATAGCACATCACCACCGTTATTGCCTGTCCCTACCGCGATTAAAATAGTATCTTGTTGCGAGTAGTGCTGTGTTACCCAATCAGCAATTGATCGAGCCGCCCGTTGCATTAAGTCAATACCTGCAAGCTCTGCCTTTTGTTCAATTTGGCGGAGTTGGGTAAGGGTATAGAGCGGTAACATAATGTAAGTTTACCGACTGTCTTTTTTTAATTGGTCAATGGATATCATCAAATTATAAGCTAGTTCTTTGCAATCTTGTTGAGACCTTTGCCTTAACGTGTTTGTCATCCTTTCTAACCCTTCCTCACGTTCTGCTGAAGATTTACTGTTATAGTTTCTTGATGATGGATCATCGTACATATATGAAGTAACTTGATGATAAGCTTTTAATGCATCAATACAATCACCAGTTATTCCTTCTGGTACAGTAATTTGTATATTAGCAAGCTGTGCTACTGGATCGGTAGGTTCTGTTTTTTTATCACAGGCAGTTATTAATAAAGAACCGATAGTAAGTATAAGAATTTTTTTAAGCATGCTATTTTTCCCTAAAATGGATAAAAGTAAATATGTCAGCTTTTTGAGCTTAGGTGGGAATAGTTATACCCACCTAGTTTGACTAAGCTATTTAACCCGTTGTCCCGGAATTGCACCACTGTCTGGGCTTAGTAAGTAGATTTCTTCACCACCAGGGCCTGCGGCCATAACCATACCTTCTGACATGCCAAAGCGCATTTTACGGGGTTTTAAATTGGCAATCATCACGGTTAAGCGACCCTCTAGTTTGCTTGGGTCTTTATAAGCGCTTTTGATGCCTGCGAACACATTACGTTGTTCATCACCAATATCAAGGGTTAATTGAAGAAGCTTATCTGCCCCTTCAACTGATTGGGCTTTGAGTATTTTTGCTACGCGAATATCGACAGCTGCAAAAGCATCAAACTCAATTTCAGGGGCTAGTGGCTCTTTAGCCAACTCACCATTACCTTTTGGGGCGTTTTCTGCTTTTAAATCTTCTTTGGATGCTTCAATCATTGCATTCACTTGGTCTTGTTCGATGCGAGTCATTAATGGTTTAAATTCGTTAACAGTGTGGTTTGCAAGGCTTGTTTGGTAATCAGCCCATGTTAATGGCGCAACATTCAAATAAGCTTCGGCTTTAGCCGCTAATTCAGGCAGTACAGGCTTTAAGGTAAGAACCAGTAAACGGAAAAGGTTAATACCCATAGCACAAATAGCTTGTACTTCGGCTTGTTTTCCTTCTTGTTTATTGAGTGCCCACGGTGCTTTTTCAGCAATCCATGCGTTAGCAAGATCAGCCAACGCCATAATTTCGCGCATAGCGCGGTTAAAGTCACGAGCCTCATAAGCTTCTGCAATGGTCGGCATGGCATTTTGGAAGGTTTGCCATAATTCAAGCGCTGCATTGCTTTCGACAAGTACATTGTTATTACCACGGGCAACAAAGCCTGCACAACGGCTAGCAATATTAACTACTTTACCGACAAGATCAGAATTCACTTTTTGGATAAAGTCTTCTAGGTTCAGGTCAAGATCATCTACGGAGCGAGTGAGTTTGCTGGCGTAATAGTAGCGTAAGTATTCAGGTTGTAAATGGTCAAGGTAGGTACGGGCTTTAATAAATGTACCACGTGATTTTGACATTTTTGAGCCATTAACGGTGAGGTAACCATGCACATTGAGTGCGGTAGGTTTGCGATAACCTGCACCCTCTAGCATGGCAGGCCAGAACAAGGCGTGGAAGTTAACAATATCTTTACCGATAAAGTGGTACACTTCAGCGTTTGAGTCAGGCGTCCAATAGCTATCAAAATCTAGCTCTGGGCGACGTTCACATAAGTTTTTCAAACTCGCCATATAACCAATGGGCGCATCTAACCACACGTAGAAAAATTTATTGGGCTCACCAGGAATTTCAAAGCCAAAATAAGGGGCATCACGTGAGATATCCCATTCTTGTAAACCTGCATCTAACCATTCAGCCAGTTTATTTGCAACAGACTCTTGAAGTGTACCACTTCGTGTCCATGTTTTTAACATGTCTTGAAACTGAGGCAGTTTAAAGAAGAAATGCATGGATTCTTTTAAAACGGGGGTAGCACCAGAAATAGTCGACTTAGGATTTTTTAATTCAGTAGCATCGTACGTGGCGCTGCATTTTTCACAGTTATCACCGTATTGGTCTTCTGCACCACAACGTGGGCAAGTACCTTTAATAAAGCGATCAGCCAAAAACATTTGTTTTTCAGGATCAAAATATTGTGTCACGGGGCGCGTGGCAATATGGCCTTTTTCTTTGAGCGCTAAATAGATTTTTTCTGAGAGTTCTTTATTTTCAGGGCTATGGGTTGAGTAGAAGTTATCAAAGTCTACCAAGAAATCAGCAAAATCAGTGCTGTGTTCTTTTCGTACGTTGTCGATTAATTGCTCGGGTGTGATGCCTTCTTTCTCAGCACGTAGCATAATGGCTGAACCATGAGCATCATCTGCACACACGTAAACAGTTTGATTGCCACGCATTTTTTGAAAACGTACCCAAATGTCGGTTTGAATATACTCCACTAAGTGGCCTAAGTGAATTGATCCATTAGCATAGGGTAGTGCGCTGGTTACCAATATTTTACGAGGTGTCATGATGTTAGCCATTGTTCCCATGAAGTTAAAAAGGTTATTGTACTA
This sequence comes from uncultured Ventosimonas sp., assembly GCA_964395065.1. Classification (GTDB taxonomy): domain Bacteria; phylum Pseudomonadota; class Gammaproteobacteria; order Pseudomonadales; family Pseudomonadaceae; genus Entomomonas. The sequence goes on along the minus strand of CAYNAM010000006.1, from coordinate 16,092 downwards.
AATTTATTACACTTGCTGTGCAGAATGCGTTAAATTAATCGATTATTATAAATAACTATAGGCCTGTTATTCTAGATGAAAGGTAATCTATTTTTCCAACGAGGGCTCAAATTATGGGTATTAATTTGGGCAAGCTTGTTGTTGCAAGGCTGTATCTCATCTGCTCCTAAAAGTAACGATTATAGAAGTATTATTATTGAGGGCGCTAAGCAAGGCGATGCGGAACAACAATATTTGCTAGGCTGGCATTATCAATTTGGTTGGATTGTGCCAAGGGATAATGGATATGCGTTGTATTGGTATGAGCAAAGTGCACTACAAGGTAATGCAGATGCACAGTTTCATTTAGCAAAAGTCTTTGATAAAGGGATTGGTGTTACTCCTGATAAGTTACGGGCTTTTTATTGGTATCAAAAAGCAGCTGAGCAGAATCATACCGATGCACAAATTAATGTGGGGTGGTTTTATCTGTTAGGGGAAGATATTCCTAAAAACAATGAGCAAGCGATTTATTGGTTTAAACGATCAGCGGAGCTGGGTAATGGTGAAGCCATGGTTATTTTAGGTAGCCTTTACCGCTATGGTCAGGGTGTGGCTAAAGATGGTCAGCAGGCACTTAATTGGTATGAGCAGGCAGTTCAAGCTAAGCGCATCGTTGCAATGGCATTATTGGGCGATATGTATGAAAAAGGTGATGGGGTAAAAAAGAATTTGCCACTGGCAAAAGAATGGTTTAAGAAAGCTGCCGCTCAAGGTTATAAACCAGCCATTGAGCGGTTGAAACAGTTAAAGTAAATTGGCTTGTTGTAAAGCGTTAACTGCTTCTTGCCAATAAGGGTTAGCCTTGTAGTCGGTGTCGGTTGATGTTTGAGCGCGCATTAAGCCAAGCTTTTGACTTGGTTTGATGTTCAGTTGTTGGGTGCTGATAAGGGCTTCTTCAGCCATCGCGCGATTATTACACACCAGTGCCATATCACAACCTGCACTAAATGCGGCGTTAACACGATTATGGATATTACCAACAGCATGAGCACCGGCCATGGAAAGGTCATCACTAAAGATAATGCCATTAAAGCCTAGCTCTTGGCGTAAAACCGTTTGAACCCAGTAAGGTGAAAAACCAGCAGGTTTGTCATCGACTTGAGTATAAATAACATGGGCGGGCATGATGCCAACAAGTTGTTTGATGAGTTTTGCAAAGGGAATTAAGTCTGTCTGCTTGATTTCTTCTAATGAGCGCTCATCTTCAGGGATCACAAAGTGCGAATCGCCCGTAACCCATCCATGCCCAGGGAAGTGCTTACCTGTGGCTTGCATACCTGCTTGTTGCATACCTGTAATAAAGCTCGATGCCAGTGAGGTAACTTGTTCTGGTGTATGTCCAAAAGCACGCAGCCCAATCACTTGGTTACGTTGATAGTTAATATCTAAAACAGGTGCAAAACTAATATCTAATCCAGCCGCTAATACTTCAGTCGCCATAATCCAACCGCAATAGTTGGCTAACTGTTGTGCATTTGGGTGATTTATAAAACTGCCCATAGCGGGTAGCTGTAAAGTATTTTGCCGTAAGCGTTGGACACGACCGCCTTCTTGGTCAATCGCTAGAATTAGGTCAGGGCGAATAGCACGAATGGATTGGCAAAGTTCTCTAACCTGTTTAGGGTCTTCGGTATTGCGCGCAAATAAGATTAATCCGCCAATTTCAGGGTGCTTTAAGAATTGTCGATCTTGTGCGTTAAGCCATAGACCTTCAATATCAACCATCAGTGAGCCTTGCATAAATATCCCTTAACGATAGGACTGTTCGATGATTTCTACATCGCAGTGTATAGGTGTTATATCAAATAGTTTTATTATATCAGTATTGCGTAGGCGAATGCAGCCATGAGATTTTGGGATACCCATTGGTTCGGTATCAGGCGTACCATGCAAGTATATATAGCGCTGAAAACTATCGACAGAACCTAAACGATTAAATCCTACTTCACAGCCGCTAAGCCATAAAATACGGCTGAGTATCCAATCTCGCTCAGGGTATTGTTCACTTAAAGTAGGTGACCATATTTCCCCTGTCCAACGGCGCCCTCGTAGAACAGCATTGAGGGGAAGGTTAGCACCAATCTTTGCCCTGATTTGGTGCTTGCCACGAGGAGTACAATTGCTATTTTGTTGTTCCCCCAAGCCATTGAGGGCAGTGGAGACAGACAGGATAATCTGTGGCTGATAATTGTTAAAGCCGTAAAGCGTTTGATCAGCCACTGAGATAATAAGCTTATCTAACATGCACTGCCATATTTCGCATTTAAGAGTTCTGGATCAGTGATTGTGGGGCCTACGGATAGCCCAGCCGTAATATAGGGGATCATGAGTTGCATAACTTGTGAGGTGCGGATAGAGGATTTAAATTCTTGTTTCATTAATGTTTTGAAGTAATCAATACTGGCAATGTTTAAAAGAACCGTTCCTAAGCTAAAATGTAGGCGCCAAAACCATTCCACATCTGACATATTTTCATGGCTGGATGCATTTCTAAGTAGTAAACCAAAACGCAAAAAGATAAATCCAAAGTCATTGGTCATGAATTCATGTAGAAAAAGCTGCTTTTGAAGTAGCGCATTGCTGAGTAAACGCATAAAAGTCACAACACCTTTTGATGAGTGTGTTTTAACTGAAACTATAAGCTCCATAAAAACAGATAATAGCTCTTCAATAGATGGAGTGATTTTTTCTTGTTCGTAGTGGTTTAGTTTTTTTTCAAGCTCAGCAGAAAAGTCCGTTAAGTAACGCTTGAAAATAGCTTTAATAAGCCCCTCTTTCGATACAAAGTGGTAGTTGACGGCGGCTAGATTTACCCCAGCCTTGGCAGTAATTGCGCGCAATGACGTTTCAGTAAAGCCTTTTTCTGCAAACAGTTGTTCAGCGGCAGTGTAGATACGTTCTTTTGTCTTGTCAGATGCTTTCATTACGGAATTCCAAGGAATATTAAATAATAATGCATAAAATTCATGCAGTATAATGAGTAAGTTATGCTGTATAGGATAATACAAATTTATAATCTTTGAACAATATAAATATTATCAGAATGTAAGATACATCGGTATTTATGATAAAAAAATGAACAGATGATTGCCAATTTACTAGAACAATTGATTTATTCAAGATAAACTACACGACTTTATTGCATTAAATTACTTGCCTCTAGTTGGTTAGGCTAATTTTCACTCACAGCACAGAAGAGGGCACCTATGAAGGTTCTTGTAGCGATTAAACGAGTGGTCGATTATAACGTAAATGTTCGCGTTAGGGCGGATAATACGGGGGTTGATCTAGCAAACGTTAAAATGTCAATGAATCCATTTTGTGAAATTGCTATTGAAGAAGCAATTCGTTTAAAAGAAAGGGGCATTGCGAGCGAAGTGGTTGCAGTAACTGTAGGTTCTAGCGCAGCACAGGAGCAGTTACGTTCTGCCTTAGCGTTGGGGGCTGATCGTGCTATATTGGTTGAAGCCCCTGAGAATTTAAGCTCTTTAAATGTGGCTAAAATACTTAAGGCCGTGGCCGATAAAGAGCAACCCCAATTGATTATTTTAGGTAAACAAGCCATTGATACTGATAATAATCAAACAGGACAAATGTTGGCCGCACTTGCTGGCTATTCACAAGGTACGTTTGTGTCTAAAGTTGAAGTGGCTGACGGTAAGCTGAATGTAACAAGAGAAATTGATGGTGGCGTACAAAATTTGGCATTATCACTGCCTGCTATTATTACATCAGATCTTCGTTTGAACGAACCTCGTTATGCTTCATTGCCTAATATTATGAAAGCAAAGAAAAAACCGCTTGATACGTTGACACCGGCTGATTTGGGTGTGGCTGTTAAAGAGACGGTTAAAACATTAAAGGTAGAAGCACCTGAACCTCGTAAAGCAGGTGTTAAATTGAGCTCCGTTGCAGAGCTTGTTGATAAATTAAAGAATGAAGCGAAGGTGATCTAATGACGATTCTTGTGATTGCAGAGCATGATAATTCAACACTCAACCCAGCAACACTAAATACAATAGCCGCAGCAAAGGCCATTGGGAGCGATATTGATGTATTGGTTGTGGGCGAAAATGCACGCGGTGCAGCAGAAGCTACTGCTAAAGTTGCTAATGTAAATAAGGTATTATTAGCTGATAATGCTGTTTACGGTCATTTATTGGCTGAAAATGTGGCAAAGTTAGTGGTTGATTTAGCCAAAAACTACACTCATATCCTTGCCCCTGCGACAACTAATGGGAAAAATTATTTGCCGCGTGTGGCTGCTTTATTGGATGTTGATCAAATCTCAGAAATTATTGCGGTGATTACTCCTGATACATTTAAACGCCCTATTTACGCAGGTAATGCAATTGCTACTGTTCAAAGCGATGCCGCTATTAAAGTGATTACTGTGCGTACCACAAATTTTGACGCAGTTGCGGCAGAAGGCGGTAACGCTTCGATTGAAGTAATTACTGAGGCAGCTAATGCGGGGGTATCGCAATTTGTTAATGAAGAGCTTATGGCTTCTGACCGTCCTGAATTAACGGAGGCACGAGTTGTCGTTTCAGGTGGTAGAGCATTACAAAGTGCAGAAAACTTTAAGCTTATTTATGCCTTGGCTGATAAATTAGGCGGTGCGGTGGGGGCTTCGAGAGCAGCTGTTGATGCGGGCTATATATCCAATGATTTACAAGTTGGACAAACCGGTAAAATTGTAGCGCCTGAGCTTTATATTGCTGTAGGTATCTCTGGTGCAATACAACATGTGGCTGGTGTGAAAGATTCAAAAGTTATTGTCGCTATTAATAAAGATGAAGATGCACCAATATTTCAAATCGCGGATTATGGCTTAGTCGGTGATTTATTTGAGCTTGTTCCTGAGTTAACGAAAGCATTATAGTACTTTTAGCAAATATTATTTAAGGTATAAAAGCCCTATACTTTATAGTGTAGGGCTTTTTTAAAACTCAATTTTATGGAATGTCGTGTTGGTTGTGGTGCTTGTTGTATAGCGCCCTCTATTTCATCATCTATCCCAGGAATGCCAAAAGGTAAGCCGGCGGGAGTGCGTTGTGTTCAACTTGATGTAGATAATCGTTGTCAGTTATTTGGTAGTAAAGAGCGGCCATTAGTGTGTTCAAGCTTTCAGGCTGAACGGAATATTTGTGGGGAAAGCCAAGAGCAAGCAATCAAAATAATTTCTGAATGGGAGTTATTAACGCAAGTATCTTAACAGGATCGTGTCATGCTAAAGAAGAAATTATCAACGCGGTTATATGATTATTTAAGTGGTCATGCTAATACTGAGAAAAAAATAGCGCTTGATCAAGCGTCAATAGAAAAAAATTTTTTCTGTCACCTATGGATTTCGCTAGGCAATAAATTGGCAGACTCTTTAATTAGCCCACGCCTTATTCTTCCATGGTTGTTAAATGCAATGTTATCTCCTATGTGGGTAGTGAGCTTGCTTGTGCCTATTCGAGAAGCTGGAGCATTATTACCACAGCTGTTAGTGGCAAGTATTTTAAGAGTAAAAAAGGTTCGTAAATGGGTTTGGGTTAAAGCCTGTATTGTATTGACCCTTTGTGGTCTGGTTTTGATGGCTCTTTCTATTGTGGGAGAAGGTGCTTGGGGGGCTGTCTTGGTTTTAATTGTGCTGACAGTTCTCTCATTAGCCAGAGGTGTTACTTCGATTACCAGCAAGGATGTGATGGCTAAGACGGTTGATAAGTCGAGCCGTGGTCATTTAATGGGGTGGAGTACGAGTATTGCTGGTGGAATTACTTTATTAGCTGGCTTTGTCTTGATTTTATTAACAGATCAACCCAGCCGACCGATTGTGGCGTGTTTGTTATTATTAGCAACATTAGGGTGGGCTGCAGATATTCTATTCTGTGCACGTCTAGTTGAACCTGACAGTGAGATTGAGCCGTCCGTCAAACAAAAAAATACCTTAGTTAGAGCTTGGGAACTGTTAGTTAAAGACAAGCAGTTTTTCCATTTCAATGTTAGCCGCTCACTGTTACTTTCGAGTGCATTAGCGCTGCCTTATATTGCGGTTTTAGGTAGGCAACACAGTGGTGCGAGCCTCGATGGCTTAGGTATATTGGTTTTAATCTCTGGTGTTGCCACCATGATAGCTAGTCCTTTTTGGGGGAAGTATTCAGATTATTCTAGCCGCAATGTAATGCGTGATAGTGGTCTAGTTGTAGCAACTCTGTGTGTGTTAATTACCTTGTTTGGGTATTTACCTGCTGTGCTTAGTGCCAGTATTTGGCCTTATGCATTGGCTTATGGTGGAGTTGTAATTGGCGAGGTAGGTATTAATATTGGTCGTAAAACCTATATTGTAAATATGGGGGATGGCGAAAGCAGGGCACTGTATATTGCCTTGTCTAATACGATTACGGGTATTCTTGTGTTAGTGCTAGGGGCTTTATTGGCCTTGCTGAGTATTTGGACACGTATTGATACTGTTCTTATTGTGCTAGCTGTTGGGTGTATCATCGGGGCATGGTCTACTCAGCAATTGCAGAATATTTAGTTTAGGCGCGTAAATAAATTACGCGCTTAAAATAGCCTCTAATTTTTCTTGGTCGCTAGCGAATGCTCGAATACCCTCAGCTAACTTCTCGGTGGCCATTGCATCTTCATTTAATTGCCAACGGTACTGGCTTTCAGTGAGTATTTGTTTTGACTCATCGCATCCTTGCTCAGGGGTTAATACTTGAGGAAGAGGATTGTTATCTTGTGAGAGTTTTTCTAATAGATCAGGGCTGATGGTTAGTCTATCACACCCTGCCAATTGCTCAATTTGCCCTAAATTACGAAAGCTTGCGCCCATGACAATGGTTTTATAACCATAATGTTTATAGTAATTATAAATACGACTGACAGATTGAACACCTGGGTCATTAGAAGCAGTAAAGTCATGACCTGTGGATTTTTTGTACCAGTCATAGATACGTCCTACAAAGGGTGAAATTAAAAATACACCGGCCTCTGCACAGGCTAAAGCTTGAGAAAAAGAGAAGAGTAGGGTTAAGTTGGTTTGAATGCCCTCTTTTTCCAGTTGTTTAGCGGCTTGTATACCTTCCCATGTGGCTGCAATTTTTATTAATATGCGATCTTTCTCGATATGTTGTGCTTGGTAAAGTTCAATCAGGCGCTTTGCACGTGCCACTGTCGCAGATGTATCAAATGAAAGGCGAGCATCTACTTCGGTGGAAATACGCCCAGGAATGACCTGTAAAATTTCTTTACCAACAGATACAGCGAATTGATCACAAGCTAATGAGAGATCTTTATTTTTTTTTGCTTGTGTCAGTAAGTTTTGGTATTGCGTTAATGATGCAGCTTTTAATAGCAATGAGGGATTGGTTGTCGCATCAACGGGTTTAAGGCGTGTAATAGCCTCTAAATCTCCAGTATCTGCAACAACGGTTGTCATTTTGCGTAATTGTTCGAGTTTGTTTGACATAGCGTTCCTATCTAAATCAATCCGTAAAGAATAGCCCTACACTACCGTAGTTAATAAAATTACTCAATAATATTCATTAATATTACTTAAAGTTTTAGTCAATAATAGAAAATATCATATAATAGAAACCAAATTAGTAGAAAATGATCCTCGTTAGGAATAAGAATATGCATTGTCCATTTTGTGGTGCTAATGATACCAAAGTAATTGATTCGCGCTTGGTAGCCGAAGGTGATCAAGTTAGGCGTAGACGTGAGTGTATTGAGTGCAGTGAGCGTTTTACGACGTTTGAAACAGCTGAGTTAGTCATCCCTCGTATTGTTAAGCAAGATGGCACGCGACAACCTTTTAATGAGGATAAATTACGTGCAGGTATGTTAAGAGCCTTAGAAAAGCGCCCTGTTGGAATGGAGTTATTAGAAGAGGCATTGGCGAGGATTAAGCATAAGCTTCGTGCAACAGGAGAGCGAGAAATCAGTTCATTAAAAGTTGGGGAGCTTGTAATGAAAGAACTAAAAGATCTAGATGAGGTAGCTTATATTCGTTTTGCTTCCGTGTATCGTAGTTTCCAAGACATTAATGCATTCCGTGATGAAGTGGAGCGGCTTTCGAAAAATATTGATGAACATGATAGCTAATGATCAGTTATGGATGAGTAAAGCATTACAGCTTGCTCGTCGTGGTATCTACTCTACGCATCCTAATCCCCGTGTAGGTTGTGTTATTGTTGCTGAAAATCAAGTGATTGGGCAAGGCTGGCATCAAAAAGCAGGTGAACCCCATGCAGAAGTTTATGCGTTACGTGACGCGGGTAGTAATGCGAAAGACGCAACAGCCTATGTGACGCTAGAGCCTTGTAGCCATTTCGGTAAAACTCCGCCGTGTGCAGATGCCTTGATAAAGGCCGGAGTTAAAAGAGTTGTTGTTGCGATGCAGGACCCTAATCCAAAAGTGGCTGGGCAGGGGATAGCAAGATTACAAGCTGCAGGTATTGATATAACCTGTGGTGTTTTGGAGCAAGAAGCCTATACATTGAACAAAGGATTTATCAAGCGAATGCGCACAGGTATGCCCTATGTGACGGTTAAGTTAGCCATGAGTTTAGATGGTAGAACCGCAATGGCTAGTGGTGAAAGCCAATGGATTACTTCATCTGCTGCACGTCAGGAAGTACAGAGATTACGTGCTCAAAGCAGCGCTGTGATTACGGGGGCTGATACTGTATTGTTTGATGATGCTAAGTTAACGTTAAGATCTAGCGAATTAGGGTTAGACCAAGAGTTAACTGATTTGGCTATGCAGCGACAGCCTTTAAGAATTTTAATTGATAGTAATCAGCGAGTTCCGCTGGATAAAGCATTTTATCAGTACCCTTATTCATTAACGGTATCGGGTGTTGATAAGCCTGAAAAATTAAAAGAACAACACGCGTGGTTAAAATTACCTTTAAATCAGCAATCACATATCGATTTAAATACACTCTTAGCAAAATTAGCACAGGATTATGAAGTTAACGAATTGCTTGTTGAGGCGGGTGCTACTTTAGCGGGTGCTTTTGTACAAGCTGGGTTAGTTGATGAATTTGCTATTTTTATGGCTGGTAAGTTTTTAGGCTCCTCTGCTCGCCCTTTACTTTCTCTACCATTGGATACAATGTCTCAAGCTATTAATTTAACGATTAAGGACATTCGAGCGGTGGGGGATGACTGGTTAATTAAAGCCTTTTTAGCAGCTTGATTAATATATTATTCAGGCAGTCCTGATAAGAAATGTGGACCTATAAAACGCTTGGGAATATCATACTGTTCAGGGTATTCAACGTTAACTAGATAAAGCCCATAGGGAACTGCTGTAACACCTGCCTTGGTACGGTCTTTAGCTTCTAATGCTTCTTTTGCCCAGTCGATGGATCGTTCCCCAGAACCTATCGCCATTAATAACCCAGCAAAATTACGAATCATATGGTGTAAAAAAGCATCTGCCCTGACATCCAGAATAATTAATTTCCCAAAACGAATAATCTTGAAATGAGAGATCGTTTTTATGGGCGATTTTGCTTGACATTGGCTTGCTCTAAAAGAAGTGAAATCATGAGTTCCTAAAAAATAATTAGCGGCTTGTTGCATTCTGTCTATATCTAATGGATATGAATACCATGTGACTTCATCAGCTAAATGAGCAGGGCGAATAGGGTCATTATAAATAACATAGCGGTAACGACGAGCAAAGGCTTTATAACGAGCATGAAACTCAGGCAATACCTGTTTAGCCCATGTGACGCTAATATCTTTGGGGAGGTTTGCTGTAGAACCCATAACCCAAGCATGCATTGATCTATTGGCTGTGGTGTCAAAGTGTATGACTTGACCACTGGCGTGTACCCCCGCATCGGTTCTGCCTGCAACATAAATCGATATAGGTTGATTGGCAACTTTGCTTATGGCCTTTTCGAGTTCTTCTTGAATACTAGGGATGTTGTCTTGTTGGCGTTGGAAGCCTCGGTAGTTAGCCCCTTTGTATTCAATACCCATCGCTATTCTAGAAACAGTTGCGGCAGCCGTATTGGCTGCCGCATCATTGGTTGATACTTCTTCCATTCTTATTAACTAATTGAATTTAATAGGTCTTGCGCCTTAAGTTTTTGTTCTGCATTACCTTCATGTAATACTTCATCCAAAATATCTTTAGCACCTTGCTTATCTCCCATTTCGATGTAAGCATTTGCTAACTCAAGTTTAGTCGATACTTCATCTTCTGGAGGTAGTTCAAAGCCAAGCTCAAGTTCAGTCAGTGTCGTATTGGCATGATCAACTGAGTTAAATAAATCATGATCAGTACTTTCTTGGGTGCTCTGCTTTGAGTCATCACTATAGGTTGAAGGTATTATATTTAATGAAGCTAATAGTGATTGGGCTTCTTGTTTTTGCCCCTCATTGCCCTCTTGAATTATTTCTTTAAGTAGGTCATGAGCACCCTCTGTATCTCCCATGTCTATGTAAGCATGAACCAATTCAAGCTTTGTGGTCACTTGATCTTTTTCAATAATATCATCATCCAGATCATTGTTTTCTATTTGTGAAATATAGTCAACATTATCAGATTTTTGATCTCCGATACCTAGGTCAAACTTGATGCCTTCGTTATTTTCTTTAGGTTGAGAGTTTTCTTCTTTTTCAAAGATAGTTGTTGGAGAGTCTGATGAAAAATCTTCTTCTACTATAGCATTAAACAAAGGAGAAGAAGCATTCTGTGTTTCGGGTGCAATTTTCTCTAATTTAAAATTTGCGGCATCTTCCTCTAACCGTTGAACGGGTATTTCTACTTCTTTTGTCTCTGATGCTGTTGGTTCTGGTTCTGTCTCTTTGACTGTAGACGCTATGACAGGTTCGGCAAAGTCAGCATAGCTAAAGTTGAAATCTGGTTCATCACTGGATTTATTTTCAGCATCTTGTTTAAAAGAGGTAAAGGTTTCATTTTGCTCTTTAATAGATGTTGGATTATTAGAAAAGCTAAAATCATTGAATAAGGTCGGATACTTATCCTTAATCGTATCAATTTTATGCTGTGCAAGTGGGTCTAATAATAAAAGCTCTTGCTCTTCTTTTTCAAAGTTATCAGTATCACCTTTATCAGCATAAATTTCCATTAGCTTTAAGCGCAATTCTGTATTGGTTGGGTCTTCTTGTAATGCGTTTAAAAGCAGCTCTTTTGCTTCATCAACATGATTATAAGCAAGGTAAATATCTGCTTTATCAATAATACCCATTCCTTCACCTAGTTGTGATAAAGGACTTACTACCTCTGTATCAGGTGTTTTTGTTGCGGTTGCAGCATCAGGTGTTGAGTTGCTTAAGTCTTCATCATCTAATACAACATTACTTAAGTCTACAACCTGTGCATCATCATCGACTGCCTTTTTGCGGCGAGATATAATCACAGCAATACAAAGAAGCAATAATACACCACCGCCAGCTAAAAGCATCATATTATTATCTAAGAGTGAAGATATAAATGATGGACTTGTGTCCTCCATTGGAGGTTGTGCTGGCGCTTTAGTTGGCGTTGACACAGGCGCTGTATCAGCTTTTGGTGTTTGTGGCTTAGGTTCTGTTGGTGTTTGAGCAACTTTAGGCTCTGCAGGTTGAGTTGCGGTGGTAGTTTGCTCTTGTGGTTTTGGTTCCACAGGTGTTTGGCTGGTGTTTTGTTCAGCTGTTGGTTGAGTTGTGGTGATTTGCTCTGTTGGCGTTTGTGCTTCTTGTTGAGATTGTTTAGCTAGCAGTTTAGCTTGTTCAGCTTTAGCTATTGCTTCATCTTTCTCTTTTGAAATTTGTTCTAAGCGCGCAATTTCAGACTCAATGTTCTCAAGTTCTGTATTGAGTTGGGCATTTTCAGTACGGGCAGATTCAAGCTCGTGTTCAGAGTTTTTTAATTGGTCTTGAAGAACTTGTTCTTGTTTGTCTGATATCGGCTTTTTAGAGGTAGTTGTAGTCACATCTTTAGATGGAGAACCTAAGAACGCATTAGCTTGAGCTGTGCTAATAGCATTGATTTCTTGCTTTGTCGGCATACTGAGTGTATAGCCATTTAATAATGAGTTAATATTTCCATTAATAAATGCCTTAGGGTTCTTCTCAAAAATAGCTTTTGATGCTTTGGCTGTAAGTGCTTGTCCGTAATTTGCTTGGGCAATGCTCCAAAGTGTATCACCCCGTTTAGTTTTATAAGTGCTGGATGCTTGATTTGGTGTGTTTACTGACGATGTATTATTGACTGTGTTTTTTGTTGAGTTACTGGCTTTAGGCTCAGTAGGGACGGCTGTTTTGGATTCAGGAATATCAAGTAAAATAGTATACTCTTTTGATACCTTACCATTAGGCCAGTTGACATCAACTAAAAAATTCATAAACGGTTCTTTAATTGGCGCAGTAGAAGTTATTCTGATATAGCCTGTGCCATCAGGATTTATAGTCGTAGTAAACGATAAGTTAGATAATGTAGGTGAGTAATCAAGACCTGCTTTAGAAAACTCATTGCTATTGGCTATACTTGATTTGATATCACTGGCTTGTAAGTTCTTTGCATCTGAAAGCTCAATTCTTGCATCAAGTGGCTGACCATAGGATGATTTCCATGATATTGATCCCATGTTTAATGCATATGCGCTGCTTGTTGATAAAGTAATAGTAGTGGCGATAGCCGCAACTAACTGATGAACTTTTACCATAGTATAATCCCTTGAAACCCTACTTTATGATGTTTAGTTTAAAAATTTTTTGTAATGATACTATATAAACACTTCTTATATATAGTATTTCCTAAACTTTTTCGTTATTTTATTGAAAAAAGTAATAAAATACTTAATTAAGCGTGTTTTATAAATTTTATGTGGTTTTTATTAGTGAATGTTTCGAGGGAATAACAAATTTTTATTGCGAGGCTAACTATATAAAATAATAACTCAGTATAATCTTTTTAAAATAGCTATAATAAAAAATATATTTTATGTCACTGGGCTTTAATATCTAGTTAATGCATGGTGATACTGTCTAATAAATTATTTATTAAAGTCTACAAATGAAGATAATCACTGAAGTTTCTCGATTAAATTACCTTGCAATTGGCCAATGGTTATTTTTTATTGTAATAGCAGCGCTTTCTGGCTGGCTTTTAGAAAAAACAGCGATGCCAGCTGCCTTATTATTAGGCCCTATGCTGTGTGCTATTATAATGGGTGTATTAGGTGTAAAGATCAGAATGCCTAAGGTTTGTTTTAAATACAGTCAGGGTGTTATTGGTTGTTTAATTGCCCATGCGATGACATTACCTATTTTAATTGAAATTTTAGGGATGTGGCATGTTATGTTGGTAACTACGGTTGTTACATTGTTACTTAGTGTGCTAGTTGGGATTTTGAGCGTTCGTTATGGTGGGTTGCCTGGATCAACCGCAGCATGGGGAACCTCTCCAGGCGGAGCAGCAACGATGGTAGCAATGGCTGAGGATTATGGTGCTGATGCTAGGATAGTAGCTACCATGCAGTATATTCGAGTTATTTGTGTGGTGTTGATGGCTGCATTGGTCAGTCATATTTTAGGTGATGTTCGGGATCAACAAGAAGCAACTACTGCTGTTATGCAGGGAGGCGAAACGGTTATCAATTTCTTTTTGACTCTTGTTGTGTTATTGGTTGGTGTTTATTTGGGGCGTCTTATGCCCGCTGGATTTTTGCTTGTCCCTATGTTGTTGGGTACTTCATTGCAATTACTTGGATTTATCCATATTGTGATACCTCATTGGTTAGTTGCTATAGCTTATGGTGTGATTGGCGCTTATATTGGTTTTAGGTTCGACCGTGAAACTTTGCGTTATGTAATGCACGCTATGCCTATTATGTTTGCCGCCTCCATGGTGTTAATCATTTTATGTGGTGTTTCTGCGCTTTTCATTAGTTGGTGGTTAGGGGTTGATTATTTATCGGCTTATTTAGCAACAAGCCCAGGAGGGTTGGACTCGTTATCTGTTGTGGCTATTGATGTTCATGCAGATATTGGACTTGTGATGGCGATGCAGACATTGCGTTTATTTGCGGTTATTTTAACGGGCCCTATGTTAAGTAAATACATCGCCCGTTTTGCTGTTGAGAAAGCTTAATAAGATGATGATAACGATTGAGCAGCTATTGAAAAATAGCCAACCATTAAACTCTCCTACTGAGCGATTGGATAAAGAGCTTTTATTAGCGGCTGCCTTGAATAAACCAAGAAGTTATTTATATACTTGGGCTGACCAAACTGTAGATGAGCATGTGTTGACGGTCTTTAATGGATTTTTAGCCAGAAGAAATCAAGGTGAACCGATTGCTTATATTTTAGGTGAGCAAGGTTTTTGGTCGCTTGATTTACAAGTGGGGGAACAGACACTTATTCCTCGAGCAGACACAGAAACCTTGGTGGAACAGTGTTTATTACATATTCCTAAAAGTGATGCTTGGCGGGTACTCGATCTCGGGACGGGAACGGGCGCGATAGCGCTTGCGATTGCCAGTGAGCGACCTTTAGTTGAAGTGATTGGTGTTGATTTTATTGAGGAGGCTGTTTCTTTAGCCAAGAAAAATGCATCAATGCTGAATATTAAGACGGTAACATTTATAAAAAGCCATTGGTTTGATGCACTGGCAGGTGAGCGATTTAATCTTATTGTCAGTAACCCACCCTATATTGCAGAGGGGGATATTCATCTACAACAGGGTGATGTGAGATTTGAGCCAAAAACAGCATTGGTATCTGGGCTAGAGGGTTTAGATGATATTCGCCATATTGTTAAGCATGCTCCTGAACATTTACTCGCAGATGGATGGTTATATTTAGAGCATGGCTACCAACAAGCACAGGCAGTACAACAGTTATTGGTTGAGCAGGGTTTTAACCATATTAGCACCATCTGTGATTTAGGCGGTAATGAGCGAGTAACGGGAGGGCAATTATGCTAGATGACCAAGCGTTACTTCGTTATAGTCGACAAATTCTATTATCTGAAGTTGATGTTAAAGGACAGGATAAGCTTAAAAATAGTCGCGTTGCAATTGTTGGTATGGGCGGGCTTGGTTCTCCTGCTGCCTTGTATCTGGCAGCCGCTGGTGTGGGGACGCTTTATTTAGCTGATTTTGATACAATAGATATCAGCAATTTACAACGTCAGATAATGTATAACACAGATCAAGTTAAACAGCAAAAAGTTCAAGCCGCAAGGCAACGATTATCAAATCTTAATCCAGATATTACGGTTCATCCTTTTACAGAAGTGATTAGTGAAGAGAATATTTACTCGCTCATTGAGAGTACGGATGTTGTACTCGATTGTACGGATAATTTTTTAACACGTGATTTAATTAATCAGGCCTGTTTTCACCATAAAAAAAGATTAGTCAGTGGAGCCGCTATTCGTTTACAAGGACAAATAACTACCTTTGACTTTACAAAAGAACAAAGTCCTTGTTACCACTGTTTGTATGGTGATGGTAATGAACAAGAGTTAACCTGTAGTGAAGCGGGTGTCCTTGGCCCTGTGGTTGGTGTTGTAGGGACACTACAGGCATTAGAGGTTATAAAGCTATTGGTCGGTTTTGGTGAACCACTTGTAGGTCGATTAGTTGTTTTTAATGCGCTCAATAGTCAATTCCGTGAGTTAAAAATAACAAAAGACCCTGCCTGTAGAGTTTGTGGTGGCTCCTATGAGTAATGATCAGGCTATTGGTGTTTTTGACTCAGGGATGGGTGGTTTATCCGTTTTGAAGGCGATTCATGAAGGTTTACCTCATGAACATTTAATTTACTTGGCAGACACAAAATATATTCCATATGGTGAAAAAGAGGCTGAGTTTATTATTAATCGTTGTATAAAAATAACCGATTATTTTTTATCATGCGCTGTCAAAGCCATGGTAATTGCCTGTAATACTGCGACAGCTGCCGCGGGCGTTGTTTTACGTGAGCGTTATCCTGACCTGCCTATTATTGGGATGGAACCTGCTGTTAAACCGGCTACACAGGCAACGCGTACGGGGCGAGTAGGGGTGTTAGCAACCT
>CAYNAM010000005.1:0-42276 GCA_964395065.1 uncultured Ventosimonas sp. | reverse complement strand
TTTTAAAATACAACTCATGCTCACCAGCTGGCAGAGAGATTTCCTGTGTCTTTCGATTAATTGCAGCCCTGTCAGCATACACCGTCACGGCCTTAATACTTGAGCTTAACTCTTTTTGCTCAGCATAGGTATAAAAACTTAATACGCCCAAACAAATCACTGATAACCATCTTCTCATCATCGTATTCCTTTATAAACCAATCACTTTTGTATCCACAGGGTAATCCACTGTAAATTTAATAGGTATGTCTAATTTTTCCATTGGTTTAAGGGTTATATCCCAATTTACTCGCCCTTCGTTATCAGGTTGAATATGAGTAGGTGATAGTAGTTTGACCTTTATCTTTTCATTTTGTGAAACAGGAATATGATCGGCAATCGCCAACTTAACCTCTTTGTTCTTATTGTTCTGAACAGTAATAAGATAATCATAGATAATGCGCTCACCACTCTTTGTAAACCCTGTTTTTTCAGTAAATTGTTTTAGCTTTTTATAGGTTACTTTTATAGCCTCATCAGCACCTAAACTAATCTTTAATGCTTCATTTGGCATTGTTGATTTTAAATTACCTGTCGTAATAAAACGGCCATCCATGAAGACATTTAACTGTCCAGCAATAAGCGGATAATTCGAGTTATTCTTGGTAACAGCTTGCAGTAATGCAATTTCTCTCAAACGTGGTACTGTTTGATAAACCAAATCAGAGGATAAATTCTCAAGACTATGAATCATGACTTTTTGTTCACTATTTTCTGACAACAACGTTACTGGTTCAGAAATTGCAAATGTTGTGTTTGTAAGGCTGGTAAGCAATCCTTTAGGTGCAGCAACTAAAGATCTAGCAGCTCTATTATATTGTTCTGCCGTAGCCTCCATATAAGGAAGTGAAGTAGGATACTCCCCAGGTCTAACACGCCATGTTGACAAGCTTGGAACACTCCCCCCCAATGAGGGTGCTGCCGTCGACAATGACAACTTCACATTTTGCCAATCCTCTCCTGTTTGCTGAGAGATAGTCGCTAAATAGCTCAATGATAACTTTTGATCTTTACTATTAAAACGAGCATCATAAATAGGATTCCATTGAGCACCACGAACAATATAAGTTAAATTAAAATTGACGGTTTCTGCATGGGGTACAGTCACTTTCACCTTGACATCTTTGACTTGCGATCTTGTCTTTTGTAACAGTGGAGCACGACTATTTTCTAAAACTTCTAACTTTCTGCGTAATACATCTTTTTTCACTGCCAACTGATAAGAGTCTTCTGATAACTGCTCCAAGCTACTATTCGTTAATTCCAGCACTTGCTTAACTTGTTCCAACGTAGGCCGATTAGCCCCCTCAACACCACCTGCCATAATCTCTTGTGTATGATCAACTAAATTGCGTTGCTCTTTTAGAAAAGCCATTTGAGCATTGATTAATGATAAATTTTCTTTTATTTCTTCTTTTTCTTTCTCAATCAACTGCAAGCGCTTATTAGCGTTACCAACCAAGTAATGCGGTTTAACATTAATATCGAGAATAGTAACTGGGTTCGTTGCTTTAACATCCAGTTGTAAAGAATTATTATCAAACCCATTAGGCAAGTTTTCAAAAACCAATTCATGCTCACCTGCACCCAATTGAATTTGAGCATGTCGGGTAACCGCCGCTTGGTCATTATAAACAGTGACCTCTTTAATCGTTGAGTTCAGTTTTGTTTCGGCCTGACAATAAAAGGTAACACTTGCTAAACAAATAATCGGTAGCCAATACTTCATACCCTCTCCCTCAATTAATAAAACGTTATTCCATAAAAAGATCCTGTATAGGAATACTATACAGGATCTTTTTTAGTCACTACAGTTTTTGACAATCTTTTTACAAGTTGATAATTTTACTGCGCTGTTCATTCAATCGACTAATAGCTTGCTCCGCCTCAGCAAGTTTTGCACGCTCTTTTTCAATCACTTCAGCCGGCGCTTTTTCCACAAAGCTGGCATTACTGAGTTTACCACTGGTTCTTTGTGCCTCTGCGGTTAACTTTTGAAGTTCTTTATCTAAACGCGCCAGCTCCGCTTCTTTGTCAATTAACCCAGCAATAGGCACTAATACTTCCATATCTCCCACTAATGCAGTCGCTGATGGTGGTGCATCATTTCCTATTAGCAAGGTTACTGAGTCGAGCTTTGCTAATTTCTTTAAGAATGCTTCATTGTCTTGTAAACGACGTTTGTCTTCTGCATTGCAATGATTTAACAACACGTCCAAAGGCTTACCCGGATTAATATTCATTTCAGCACGAATATTACGAATACCATTAATAAAGGCTTTTAACCATTCAATATCGGCTTCGGCTTGCGTATCAATCCTCGCCTCATCAGCGACAGGATAAGCTTGCAACATGATGGAGTCACCTGATTTTCCTGCAAATCCTTTAATACTTTGCCAAATTTCTTCGGTAATAAATGGCATAAATGGATGCGCCAAACGAAGCACCGTTTCTAGCACTCGCACCAACGTACGACGTGTACCACGCAAACGTTCAACAGGGGCTGACTCATCCCATAATACTGGTTTAGAAAGCTCCAAATACCAATCACAATACTGATTCCAAATAAATTCATAGAGTGATTGCGTCGCTAAATCGAAACGGAACTGATCAAGATGACGGGAGACTTCTGCTTCTGTACGTTGTAAGGCAGAAATAATCCAACGGTCTGCTAACGTCAACTCAACCGATTCACCATTTTGACCACAATCCTGATTTTCACATTGCATTAACACATAACGCGCCGCATTCCAGATTTTATTGCAGAAATTACGGTAACCCTCAACGCGGTTCATATCAAAATTGATATCACGCCCCGTAGAGGCTAATGAGCAGAATGTGAAGCGCAATGCATCCGTACCATAAGCTGCAATCCCATCGGCATATTCTTTACGCGTTTGTTTATCAATTTTTGCGGCATCTTGCGGACGCATTAATCCAGAGGTACGTTTTTTTACCAAGGTTTCAAGATCAATCCCATCAATAATATCTAAAGGGTCTAACACATTGCCTTTAGACTTAGACATTTTTTGACCTTGTCCATCACGCACTAAACCGTGCACATAGACTGTTTTGAAAGGTACTTGTGGGTTACCTTTTTCATCTTTTATTAAGTACATGGTTAGCATAATCATTCTGGCAACCCAGAAGAAAATAATATCAAAACCAGTCACGAGAACAGAGCTTGGGTGGAATGTTTTTAAGAACTCCGTTTGCTCAGGCCAACCTAAAGTTGAGAATGTCCAGAGCCCTGAGCTAAACCACGTATCCAACACATCGGGGTCTTGTTTTAACGTAACATCCGCACCAAGGTTGTTCTGCTTACGCACTTCATCTTCATCACGCCCTACGTAAACTTTCCCTTGCTCATCGTACCATGCAGGGATTTGATGCCCCCACCATAATTGGCGACTAATACACCAATCTTGAATATTACGCATCCACGCAAAATACATGTTTTCGTACTGTTTAGGTACAAACTGAATGCGACCATCTTCTACAGCTTCAATGGCAGATTTTGCCAATACAGAAGCCTTCACATACCATTGGTCAGTTAACCAAGGCTCAATCACCGTACCCGAGCGATCACCTCTCGGTACTTTTAAGGCGTGATCTTCAATTTTCTCTAATAAACCTAACTTCTCAAAATCGGCAACGATAACTTTTCTGGCTTCAAAACGGTCTAAACCGGCATAAGCTTCTGGTAGTGCAGTATCAATGTCTGTTTTAACTGAACCATCAATATTAAAGGCTTGTGCTGTTTTTAAAATAGCCCCATCTGCATCCAACACGTTAATCAATGTCAGGTTATGACGTTTACCCACTTCATAGTCATTAAAATCATGTGCTGGGGTAATTTTAACGCAACCTGTACCAAACTTAGGATCAACATACTCATCAGCAACAATAGGAATCTCACGCCCTACCAAAGGTAAACGTAATGTTTTACCAATTAAATGCTGATAACGTTCATCTTCAGGGTGTACCGCCACGGCTGTATCACCTAATACCGTCTCAGGACGTGTGGTGGCTACGACGAGGTAGTCTTTACCTTCTTTGGTTTTAGCACCATCAAGCAATGGGTAACGTAAGTGCCATAAATGGCCTTTTTCATCGTGATTTTCAACTTCAAGATCAGAAATAGCGGTATGAAATTTACAATCCCAATTCACTAAGCGCTTACCACGATAAATTAAACCATCATTATAGAGGCGTACAAAGGCTTCTTTTACGGCATTAGACAGCCCTTCATCCATCGTAAAACGTTCACGACTCCAGTCAACGGAAGAGCCTAAACGGCGAATTTGGCGCGTAATATTGCCGCCTGACTCAGCTTTCCACTCCCATACTTTTTCAATGAACTTTTCACGTCCTAAATCATGGCGAGTAATATTTTGCAAACCTAACTGGCGCTCAACCACCATCTGTGTTGCAATACCAGCATGGTCTGTTCCGGGTTGCCATAAGGTGTTATAGCCTTGCATACGGCGATAACGAATCAATGCATCCATAATGGCATTGTTAAAACCATGCCCCATGTGCAAACTGCCTGTGACATTAGGCGGAGGAATCATGATTGAATAAGGATCACCCTTGCCAGATGGGGCAAAGTAATTATTAGATTCCCATGTTTGATACCATGAGCGCTCAATACTGTCAGGTTGATATGTTTTGTCCATAGGGATAGCTGTCTATTCTGAATTTGTTTAGTAAATGATGGATTATAGCAAAAACTATTCGCTATCACAGAAAATAGTTTTATCTCCTCACGACTTGTATTTAATCACTTTTAGTGACTTTGAAAGTCAGAAAGCATAACAAGAAAAGTTATTATTTTTTATCAAATGTCTTTTTATAAAAAACCACACACACAACAACGAAAACCAACAAACCCAAGCTATTTTTAAGCACAGGCAGTGTATTACCAAATAAAGGAACTAGATAATGATCAAGAGAGAATGGTGTATCACTAAAACCTAACGACAAGCTGACAAGTATGACAATAGCCAACAATACCCCAACCAAACTTTCGCCAACAATAAAACCTGATGCCATTAAGACACCTCGACGATTCGTATCAGCTAGCATTTTTGCTTCTTCATCTTTAGCTAATTTCTTCGATTTAACACGGCATGAAATTATCCAACTTAGCAGTGAGCCAACAACAATCGCCATGGTGATATCAACAGGCAAATAGATACCCAAACCAACAGCCAATGCAGAAATACGCAATGTCTTTGTGCTATAACTTAGTATTCCATCGATGACGATAAAAATAGTACCTACAATTAGACCAATGACAAACATCGTCCAATCTAACTGATGAGAAAAAATTCCTGTAGCTATTGTTTTCATCAGGGTCGCTTGCGGAGCAGATAACATACTGGTTGTATCCATCCCCTCTCTAGGCAACACAGCGCCTGTTAAGCCATAAGCCTGATAAAGCACATCTAAAATAGGCGCGATCACAATAGCCCCCACCACACAACCAATTAATAATGCGATTTGTTGGCTTCTTGGCGTAGCGCCTACTAAATACCCTGTTTTCAAATCTTGTAAATTATCATTCGCAATAGCAGCGACTGCTACAACTCCACTGGTAATAAAAATAGCCAATGCCATTGCAAATTTCTTTCCCTCATCGGTACTAATTAATTGTTCTGTTAACAACAAAAGCAATACCGATACAACAATAACAGCTACGATACCAATACCAGAAATGGGGCTATTCGAGGAACCGATAAGACCTGCCATGTATCCACAGGCGGCAGCAATAAAAAACCCAATAATAAAAATAGCGACAACCGAAAACAGGACAAGCCCCCAAGCATAAAGGCTCGAAACAGGTGCATCATCCACAAACGAATAAAAACTTATCACCAATACTACTAAAGAGGCTAACAATATGGAAATGAGTGCGCCTGCTGATAAATCTCTATCGGTACGCTCCTGTGTAATTGTTTTATCTATTAATGCTTGAAAAGATAACTTGACACCATGGATCATAGGTTTAAACAGGGTTAATAATGTCCATACAGAAGCAATCGCTAATGCCCCGGCCCCAATAAAACGTACTTGATCTTTCCATAAGGCATTAGCCATACTAATCAGTTGATCCGTACTCACCGTTTGTTGAATATCCGATGTAAACATGAGATACGGTACAAAACCAAACCATGCCAACATAGCACCAATTAACATGGCAACTCCCGCCATCAGCCCCATTAAGTAACCAGCACTCATAAGTGCTAGTGAAAAACTCATAGGAAACTGAAAAATCACTTTATCTGAGCGGAACCAATAACTAGCGCCAACGGCTAGTAGTTGAAAACCACCTGTTACAAAAGTAACAGCACTAGCAACAGCTCCACCCCATAAAATACTCTTAGCCCCTGACTCGTTCTTCTCTTCATTATCATGGGCAACTTTTAAAATTTCAGCAGCGGCTACCCCTTCAGGATAAGGTAAATCGCTATTTACAATCATCGTACGCCGTAAGGGAATAGAAAAAACAACCCCTAACATCCCTCCTGCCCCACAAATCATCATCGTTTGCCAGAATGGAAAACTTTGCCAATACCCAACCATTAAAAGAGCAGGCAATACAAAAATAGTCGCGGATAATGTGCCCGCCGCCGATGCTTGAGTTTGCACCATATTATTTTCTAAAATACTGGAGCGGCTAAAAAGACTCAGTACAGCCATTGAAATAACAGCGGCAGGAATAGATGATGAAAAAGTCAAACCAACCTTTAGCCCTAAATAAACATTTGACGCGGTAAAAACAAGGGTTATCAATGCCCCTAGAACGATACCTCTAAATGTAATTTCTTTTAAATTTTTTGAACTCATTAATATTCTCAATTAATAACAGCCGCATTATGGTCAGCATGTTTTATTTGAATTATAAATGGCTTTTATGAACGGTTGGTATCTCTTTTTCTGTTAATTCTTGGACAATACCACAATGGTCTATAGAAGAAGGACTTAAGCAGCGCTTTTGCAAATCAAACAATACTTTTTGTAACTCCTGTAACTCTGTTATTCGAGTATTCACATGCTCAAGGTGTTCATCTAACAGGTTGGAGATAACACTGCAATCATCCTGAGGCGTATCATTCACCAACTTTAACAACTCGCGAATTTCTTCGTGTGTCATATCTAAACTGCGACAGTTACGAATGAACTTTAAACGCGCTAAATGAATATCACTGTATACCCGATAATTATTATTTGTTCGATATGCTTTGGGAAGCAATCCTTGCTTTTCATAATAGCGTATGGTTTCTACTGTGCAATTAGTTAGTTCTGCCAACTCACCTATACGCATATATTTTCTCCACTAAAGAACTTGTTGTAAAAATTCCCTAGCCCTTGGGTCTTTAGGTGCTGAGAAAAACTGTTCAGGTGTTGTATCTTCTAACAATCTACCATGATCAAAAAATAAAATTCGATCAGCGACCTCTTTGGCGAACTTCATTTCATGGGTTACACACACCATGGTCATCCCTTCTTGCGCTAGTTTACGCATTACGTCAAGCACTTCTCCCACCATTTCTGGATCTAATGCTGAAGTGGGTTCATCAAACAACATTACTTTAGGATCCATACAGAGAGCTCTTGCAATAGCTACCCGTTGTTGTTGACCACCCGACAAGCGCGAAGGATACTCATTAACTTTCTCGGCAATTCCCACTTTAGCTAATAATTCTTTGGCCTTTATCATGGCATCACTGTGCGAACGTTTACGAACAACACGCTGAGCCACGCACAAGTTTTCCAAAACAGTCATGTGTGGGAACAGATTAAAATGTTGGAATACCATACCTACTTCACGGCGTAGTGCATTAATATTGGTTTTAGAATGCCCTATTTTAACGCCATCAATCGCAATTGCTCCACTATCCATTTCTTCCAGCGCATTTAAGCAACGTAAGAAAGTTGATTTACCTGAGCCTGATGGACCGACAATAACAACCACTTCGCCCTTGGCAATATCAATGCTAACATTATCAACGGCACGAACAATACTGCCTTTGCTGTCAAATACCTTATTAAGCCCTTTTACATTAATCACTTTTTGCCAGCCTTTTTTCTAGATAACGTGCCAAAATAGAAAGCGGAATATTAATTAATAAATAAAGTGCTGCAGCACAGAACCACATTTCAAATGGTTTTAATGACGTTGTAATTGATAATTGAGCCGCTCTGGTTATTTCAACAATAGAAATAACTGACAGTAATGAAGTATCTTTTACTAAGCTAATAAACTGTCCGGTCAATGCGGGAAGCATTCTTCTCAAGGCCTGAGGAAAAATAATCAACCACATGGTAGTAAAAGCTCCCATACCTAAAGATCTAGCAGCTTCGGTTTGACCTTTTGAAATGGACTGAATACCACCCCTTACAATTTCAGCAATGTAAGCACCAGCACTAAATGAAAGAGAGATAATGGCCGCGGTATTATGGGATAAATTAAAAATAGCGCCAAAAACATAGTAAACAATAAAGATAATGACTAACAACGGAAGTGCCCGCGTAAGCTCAACATAAACCGTAGACAAATCTCTGAGAGTAGGATTTTTAGAAATACGACACAAGCCTGTGATTAATCCTAAAATCATCCCCAAGATACCAGATACAATAGAAATCCAAAGCGTTGTAAAGAAACCTTCTACAAAAGGACCTACGATCCAACTACTCTTAGAAGTAATCGCGTCTCCTTCTGCTAACTCTTGCCCTTCGACAACTTTGACCTGACTAGAAGAAACGGTTATCGTTGTTTTCTCATCGGAACTATAATCAAGCAGCGTAATAGTCGATTTACCATCATGGTTCTTAATACTAGAGACTTCAACATCACTAGGAGCTGTCTCCAGTACAACTTCTTTTTTATAATAAAAATAATTAGAGATATTATTCCAGTCCCACTTATACTCAGTAGAAACGGAAGCATACCAAAACGAGAAAGCCACAGTGGCAAGTATAACGATCGTTAGTAAATGCCATAGCCAATGGTGTTGAGAAGATTTAGACATATTGTATAAAAAGAGCTTATAAATTGGTTATTATAAGCTAATTCACACAGTTTTTTATAGCTAATTTAGGAATGATTTTACTCCATTCCTTTTAACCAATCTGTTCTTTTAAACCATTTATTGTATAAACGCTCATAAGTACCATCATTTTTTACCTGTGCTAAGAAATTATTAATCCAGTTAATGCTATCATAATCACCCTTTCTAATAGCAAAAGCTAAAGGTTCATAAGTAAACGGTTCATCTAAAAATACTAATCTACCATTGCCTAACTTTTGAACAGCGACCACATTAAATGCTGCATCAAAAACGAATGCATCCGCTTTACCATTCACTACCTCTAATACCGCTTCTGCTTCCGTATTATAACCAAAGTACTGAGCTTTACTAATTCGGCGCTTTGCTGCAAACTCACCTGTTGTTCCTAATCTTGAAGTAATTTTATATTTTGGGTCATTTAAATCTTTATAAGATTTAATAGTACCCTCTAAATCTTTTCGAATTAAAATAGTTTGCCCTGTCATTATGAATGGATTCGGAAAGTTAACTTTCAAATTTCTTTCTTGCGTTAATGACAAACCACTGGCGATCATATCAAATTTATTGGTCAATAAGCCTGGAATAACCCCATCTTGCGCAATAGAAACTATTTCCAACTTTACACCAAGAGACTTAGCCATAGCCTTAACTAAATCAACTTCAAAACCTACAATATCGCCTTGCTTATTGGTCATTTCAAATGGCATATAGGTAGGATCAAGCCCAACACGCAATGTCCCTTTTTGAACCACATCATCAATCATACCCGACCAAGCAAAACTAAAACTGCACAACAACCATATACCTAAAATAATTTTTTTCATAACAAACCTATTCATATTAAACCTGATAACACAACAAGCAATATAACCTATTGTTATTCCATATCCTTTAGCCAGTCCATTCTTTTAAACCACTTACTATAAATCTGGTTATAAGTCCCATCATTCTTTATTTGGTCTAAAAAGTTATTAATCCAGTTCACACTATCATAATCACCTTGCATGACGGCAAACGCAATTGGTTCTTTAGTAATAGGTTGATCTAAGTGCAATACTTTATTATTACCCAGTCTATGCAAAGCTATTACATTATAGGACTCATCAAAAATAAAAGCGTCCGCTTTACCATTGACAACCTCTAGAAAAGCCTCTGCTTCACTGTTATAACCATAATACTTAGCTTTATTCATATATTTCTTCGCAATCACCTCACCGGTCGTTCCTACTTGTGAAGTAATGCGATAATCTCCTTGGTTTAAATCTTTGTAAGATTTAACTTTGTCACCAAGTTCTTTTCGAATAATTAATGTCTGTCCTGTCTGAGTAAACGGTTTTGAAAAGTTAAGTTTAAGATTCCTCTGTTGATTAATTGTCATTCCACTAGCAATTAAATCAAATTTCCCTGTTAACATACCAGGGATAAGTCCATCATAAGAAACAGAAATCAGTTCTAACTTGACTCCCATTGATTTTGCCATTGATTTTAATATATCAATCTCAAACCCAATGATTTCTCCCTGTTTATTAGTCATTTCAAATGGAATATAGGTAGGCGTCAACCCAACTCTTAAGCTCCCGCGCCGGGTTACATCTTCAACCATCCCCGCATAAGCACTATTAAAAAACCAAACGACACAGAAAGATAATATCGTTAATAACTTTTTCATATTGCCTCATGAATAGCCATCCAAAATGGCTACTTTTCAATGTAAATAATGATATTTCGTCTTACTAAAGCATTAAACCAATACACCCGTTTGAACCAGTAACTTTTCTAAAGCTGGCATATCCGGAATTTTAGCAACGAACTCATTAATTTTTATATTTTCAAGTTCATACTTTGATAAATCACCTACTACATCGATAACCATATCTTCTGTTATATGGCATGTCATTGGCACATCTTGAATTAATAATGCAATAAACTTACATTGTAATGTTGGGGTAATAGCCTTTAAAACTAATATATTCGATGTGTTATTAATTTTAAAGCCAGCGCCACACACCCCTTCAAATGAAATGAATGGAATACGTAAGCCTTGCCAAGGTAAAAAACCTAAGAACCAACGAGGCATTTTACCCACAACTTGTGGCACAGTAACATGAATCACTTCTACAATGGCAGAACTTGGAATGGCTAATGTACGATCAACTAGTGTAATTAATGACACATCTAATGCCGTTTTTTGAATAGAATCTTGCTCTATCATGAGCTACTCTCCAATAGGTTTACCTGAAAAGAAGGTAATAAATCGGATATAGTCTTAATTAATTTAGCATCCATAAAAGGCTTACTCATATACTCATTAACACCTATTCCTAAAGCACGCTCTCTATGCTTATCACCACTTCTTGAAGTAATCATAATAATTGGTAGATTCTTAGTTCTTGCATCATGGCGAACACGTGTTGCCACTTCAAAACCATCCATTCTTGGCATTTCGATATCTAACAACATAATATCTGGTATTCTTTCATCTAACTGAGTCACAGCATCCAAACCATCACGCGCAGTAATAACTTCCATTCCTTGACGCTCAAGAAGTCTAGTTGTTACCTTACGCACTGTTACAGAGTCATCTACCACCATAACCAATGGAGGACGACTGAAGATCTCAGGGATTACCTCAACGTTACTATGCACAGCTCGTCTATCTTCTGCCACTTTAGCCTGATGTTGATTAGTGAAATAACTACGCACTAATGCACTTAAATCAAGAATAATAATAACATTACCATCCCCTAATATAGTTGCACCAGAAATAGCAGGGACAGACAAAAACTGTATACCTAAACTTTTAACAACAACTTCGCTTGATGGTAGTAACTCATCAACGCGTAACGCCATATAATAATCACCAGAGCGAACTAACAGCACTGGTGCACGCTCCTCTATTATTTGTTGGTGCTGCGTTATGATTCGATTGCCTAAAAGTTCACCTAAATACTTTACTCGGTAGGACTCATTGCCATACTCAAGCTCTGCAGTACCAAACTGATAAAACTCTTTTTGTAGCTCTGCTGAAATATAAGTAACACCTTCTACACTGCTCATAGGAATGGCGTAGTTTTCTTCCCCAACACGGACCATCAAAGCACGACTAACTGATAAATTAATAGGCAGCCTTATAGAAAAAGTAGTTCCCTTACCTTCTGCTGAGTCTAATGTCAAAGCGCCACCCAACTGCTTAACGGCATTAACAACAACATCCAATCCCACGCCGCGACCAGAAATCTGTGTAATTTTCTTAGCTGTTGAGAAACCTGCCTCTAAAACAAACTGTAATATTTCTTTATCCGATAATTGCTCATCAGCTTCCATTAAACCTTTATTTATTGCCTTTTCTTTTACTACCGAGATAGGAATCCCTGCACCATCATCTTTCAGGCGTAAGACCATTTCCCCACCTTCACGGACTAAATCGAGAGAGATAGTACCTCTTTCAGGCTTGCCTGCTGCAACACGAACATCTCTTCTTTCTATACCATGATCCAATGAGTTACGAATCATGTGCTCTAAAGGCGCTATAATGGCATCAATAACACCACGATCCATTTCACCCGCAGTATTACCAATAACAAGATCAACATCTTTACCAAGCTCTGATGATACTTGACGAACTAAACGACGCAAACGAGGTGCGATACGATCTAAAGGCACCATCCGCGTGCGCATCAGACCTTCTTGAAGCTCAGTATTGATACGTGCTTGCTGTTGTAGCAGCGTAGCTATGTCATGATTACGACGCTTTAAGGTATCTTTCAAGTCGAATAAGTCTGAGGCAGACTCAAATAATGACCTTGATAACTGTTGTAACTGAGAATACTGATCCATCTCCAAAGGATCGAAATCAGTATAATCTGAAGCAGTTTCTGTCTGATGTCTTGAAATAATCTGTGACTGAGTCTCTATATCTAAGCGTCGTAACTGATCTCTGACTCGATCAACTGTTGACTCCATTTCTAATAAAACACTTGCCAAGTCACTATTTTGCTGCTCAATACGACCACGGTAAATAGAAGTCTCGCCAGCCAAATTAACCAAATTATCTAATAGCTCTGCCGAAACCTTAACATGTTCCGTCACTTCTTTATTGGTTTCTCTAACAACTCGCTCTTGTATCTGTGGTTTTGCAACCTCTAAAAGCTTAAATGTTGCTTTATTATCTGAGGAGACAGATATATCCTCTGATATATTATCATCAGAAACAGATGGTTGAACTTCAGTAGCTACCATTTCTGCTGAAGGTAAAGACTCACTTTCAGCCAATCCCTCAACTTTATCTTCTGTATGTTCATCTATCTCTACTGCAGTAGTCAAATCTTCAACAGGCTCGATACCCGTTACTTCAACATTCTCTACTATAGGTTCTATTGGCTCGAGGGTAGTCACTGCCTCTTCTTTCACTGACACTTCGCTAGTGACAGTATTATCATCCTCTATATCAGCTTTTACTGCATTGTCATCACCAACAGCCAAATCTATAACATTAGTATTTTCTATTGTAGCGGCAGACGAGACATCCATAGCAGATGCAGAGAAATCGTCTAAAACTACCTTACCCTCTTTACGAAAAACCTGTATCGCATTTAACAATGCAGGATTATTTAGAAGTACATTTTTATCATGCAATGTATCAATATCTAACTGCAAAGAGTCATGTGCTTTAGTTAATAACTCAACTAAATCCGCAGAGTAACTATAACGCCCATTTAAAAGCCCCTCATAAATAAACTCAAGGCCGTGAGCAATATCACCCAACCCTAAAGCACCACACATCCGCGCACCACCTTTTAGTGTATGCAACTGACGTTGTAAATCTTTTAGAGAGTCTACCTTTCGATCCCTTATCCAATCATCTAAATCTTTTCTTGCCTGCTCTAATATATCATCAGCCTCTTCAAGAAAGATTTCAGCCATATCTGCATCAATGTGATCAGACTGAATAATCGGTCCCTTCGGAGCGGGAGCTCCTAACACTAAGGTATCTTCTTGGATAAGATCATCATGCAATAAATTATTTGTTACCACAGGAGCTACGTCATGATGCTTATTAACCCTAGAAAGCGCCCTTTCTAACTCTGTTATTTCTAGTTGATGATCAGATATCGATTGTGCAGCAGCTAACTGATCAATGCAACTCAATAGCACTTGGTGTGTATTGATTAATGCAACAAAAAAATCATCATTTAACTCAATCGTATTATCAGTTACTGCTTGATAGGCCTTCAATAAGATATTAATTAATTTAACAATAGGCTCCAACCCTACTTTTACAGCCATTGGCAATATGCTATTTAATTCATGCTGTATCCCTTGTAGCTCAGGAAATCCTAGCTCTTTATTTAGCTGCCATGTTTTTATATAATCTTCTGCATCCAATAGAAGATCTACTTGTGTCAAAAGGCTAGCTACAAGTTGAGCGGCAGAAAACTCACTATCCTTATCCATATCGGAAGTAACATTAATCTCTAGCTGAGAAAGTAGATCATCCCTACGTAGGCGTATACGCTCGACTAAAGCTTCAGTCCCCTCAACGGGTGCTAATGAGTGTAACTCTAGCTGATTAATTCCTGCATTTAATAATGAATAAGCATCCTTTAACAACTCAAAATCTATTTTATCTATTGGCCACCCATTTATACTGCACTCTTTTAGAAATCCCTCAAATGGCTTAGCGACATTGGCAATTAAGCCTAAATTGGCCATCAAAGAACTTCCTTTGAGCGTATGCATAGCTCTTTGTAAAGAGTCAGTCACATATTGCGGCAACGATTGCTCACAAAGATGGATAAATGCTCTCAACACCTGCATATGCACTCTGGCTTCTGCAACAAAAACATCAACAAGCTCTGTATCGAAATCTTGCGAATCAACTACATTTCTATCGACCTCTGTATTACCAGCGTCAAAACTATCTGTAGATTCTTCAGCTACTTGCTCATTATCTTGATCTTGCAAAGTTTCACTAATAACTGATGTTAACTCTTCACTCGATATTTTATCTGCAATACCCTCAACATATTCAATAGGTAAGTCTTGTCCTGCTGCCAGCGCATTCGCTTGTGCCATGTAATGACTTACATCTTGACGCTCATGCTGTTTACCTTCCGCATATTCTTTCACTAATTCAGGCAAAATATTTACAACATTCTTTACTAACTCTAATAAGGGAGCAGAAGGAGTAATTGTGTTATCTAGAACCCGATTTAGCATATTTTCGATGGACCAACCAAGCTCACCAATAAAAGAGGCTTTGACCATACGACCACTACCCTTAATAGTATGAAATGCTCGGCGCACTTCTTTTAAGGTATCATTATCGTCTGTGTTGGTAGCCCATACAGGTAAATGGGTAGATAATGTTTCAAAAATCTCATCCATCTCTTCTGAGAAAATCTCTACTAACTCATCATCAACAAGATTTTCATCGTTTGCATTCACAACAGGCACAACAACTTCTTGAGTATTTACTATAGATTCATCAGCTTCTACAAAGTCAACTTCCTTATTAATATGTTCAGATGCTGCATTGTCACTTTGACCATCTTCTTCAATTTTATTTGACGCCATAAACTCAGTGACTATAGTTTGGTAATCATCCGTCAGAGAATAGTTTAACGCCACTAGGTACTCTTTTGCAAAACCAAGGACATTCCCCGCTGAAATTATCTGATGTTTAATCAAACAATCCATATAGTAGTCAATACTGGCGATAGCTCCTACTATATACTCAATATCTTTATTGTCAGGATATACAAAATCATTAATAAAATGATCTTCTATATATTGCAAACACCGTACAACTACCGCAGCGACTGCAAACTGAGAAAGTCCCCCTAGCTTATGCACTGCATGAGCTAATAAAACAGGAACGTCAGTAATAACCCCTTCACTTCCTTTGGTATCAAAATAAAGGGAAAGAATATCCTTAACCTTTACTAAATCGTAAGCAACTTCTTTTATGATGGTATCTCGAGTAATAGATATTTCATCATGATGGTATTTGTCAACTGCACTTATTACTGTATTTTCAACCTCAATCAAAGATTTTCTAATATTTTCTTGGCTCTCTTGAGTAATCTGGCCATCTGCTATAAGCGACGCAATTTTATCTTTCTGCTGAATAATAATTTGTTGCTCTGGCAGACCTAAAACTTCCAATATATTAGAAATTTTTTCACACTTTTCTAACACTTCATCTAACTCAGACGATTGTGTGGGAAGCTCTAACTTGTCTTGAATGAAATTAAAATCCACTTTTAACGCTTGAGAAACCAAGGCAAAAGAAGAACACCCCACTTCCTCAAGGTTAACACGCTGACTGAGATCTGTTATACCAAATGTCGAGGCTGTTAGCTGGAACTCTTTTTTTACTTTCTGAATTTCAACTGAGTCACTTTCAACAGAAGACAGTAAAACTAACAGCTCTTTTAGCAAGTCGTCAGGTGCAGGAACATTCATCCCTGCTACGCCCTTCTCAGTTAACAACTTTATTTGTAAATCTATCTGCTTGAGTAATAGCTTAGTATCTAGGCTATTAGGAATGCTTTTTTCATTGATGGCAATCACAAATGCTTGTGCAGTCTGCCAAAACTTAGAAATAACGGTTGTTTTACATAAGCGACCAAGGTAATTAAAAATTTTAATTAAATGATCCAAAGCGACTTCAAAATTTCGATTCTGGATCAAATCAATTAAAGATAACTGTAGCGATTGTCGTAATTTACGTAATAAACTGGTTAATCCTTCTGTATTAATTTCCTTTAGCTCTTCATCAGTTAATGAGGACGAAGGTCCATAATACTTGGGAGAGAACAATTCAATTTCTGATAAAGAGTTTGCTCTATAACACTCCCGCATTTGATTAATTAGTGGCAATAAAGCAATGGGAATATCTTGACCTTCTGTTTGAATAATATCCAAGTAAGAAGGCATTTGTAATACAGCTTGAATCAATATTTGCAAGCTATCATTAAAATCTTCGACACTTCTCATTAGCAACTTGCCAGACAAAAGCTCCATTTCCTCTGCAAACAGAGTAGCACCAGGGAAACCTACCATCTGTAAAGCACCACTGACTTGATGTAACAATTCATTGCAAGCTGTCAACTTTTCAATGATATCATTTTCATCAAGAGTGTTAGCGTCAACTAGCTGTTTAAGCGTTTGTTGTGCTTGTTCCAAATTACTAACAATTTCTGCCTTTACCCAACTAAGAGCGACATAATCATGGCCATCATCTGTCATTTTACTCATAACCATAAATGTTGCCCCCAAAACAAACCTCTTTTAGTAACTGACTAGATATAAACTTTAGCATAATATTCTTTTAAAAAGTCAATCAATTATTTGGTAACTTAAATCCCTCTACAGACTGCTGCATATCTCTTGCCATGGTAGTCAATTTACCAACAGTCATTGCTGTTTCTGTACTACCAGATGATGTTTGTGAAGTAATTTCTTGAATAACATCCATCGTTTTTGAAATATGCGCAGCTGTTGAGGCTTGTTGTCTAGCCGCACTAGAAATACTCTGAATCAAACGTGCCAATGCTTGTGATACTGTTTCAATTTCCTCAAGTGCAATACCCGCATTTTCTGCTAATTTTGCTCCACGAACAACTTCAGATGTTGTTTGCTCCATTGAGATAACCGCTTCATTAGTATCATTTTGAATCGCTTTAACAAGCGTTTCAATTTGCTTAGTTGCTGCTGAAGATCTTTCAGCAAGCCGTTGAACTTCATCCGCAACCACAGCAAAACCGCGACCTGCATCTCCTGCCATCGAAGCTTGAATAGCCGCATTAAGTGCAAGAATATTTGTTTGTTCAGCAATATCATCAATCAATCCAACAATATCACCAATCTCTTGAGAAGATTCACCTAAGCGTTTAATACGTTTAGAAGTATCTTGAATTTGCTCACGGATAGTATCCATTCCAGAAATTGTATTATGTACTATTTTATTACCGTTGTGAGCAATCTCTACTGATCGTTTTGCCACCGTTTCTGACTCAAGCGCTGTTTCTGATACTTTATCAATAGAGCTAGCCATTTCACTAATTGCAACAGACACACCAGCAATTTCACCAGCTTGGTGTTCGGCAGCTTCAGCAAGATTCATAGCCAAAGCCTGACTATTCTCAGCAGTTGCGGAGACTTGTCCTGCCGCCTTGTTAATTGTTTGTACAAGATCACGCAATTGTTCAACCGAATAATTTATCGAGTCTGCAATAGCACCTGTGAAAGCCTCTGATACAGTGGCACTAACAGTTAAATCACCATCAGCCAAATCGCCAATTTCATCCAACAACTGTAAAATAGCCTCTTGATTCACTGCATTTTCTTTAGCTGTTTCCTGTAAACGTTTACGTGTTGTCTTTTCGGTCAATAACGCAATACTAATCACAACTAAAATGATTAAAATAACGATAATATAGTTAAGAATGGAGCTTGTGCCAAGCGCTGAGGTTTGGTTCTCAAGATTAAGCGCTAAATCAGATGATGCATCCAATAGTATTCTTGTATTATTAGAAATAGATTCGTCCAATCCTTGTAATGCTGCTACAGCACTGGCATTATCCGCGATGACTTTTATACTGGCTGCTAATTGATTTTGTGACTCTGTTGCTGCTAACAAAACTCTTTGAGCACTTACGGGCAATACACCACTTTGTTTTAGCATATCAAATATGCTATTTAGCTCTTTCATTTTTCTATTTAATGAAGCGCTTAGATTTTTTGTTGAAGCAAAATTCGCCAATAATTCATTTAAGTCATATTGTATAGTTTCTAACAATATCGACTCTTGCTGTAACTGATTAATTAACCGAATATCACTTTGCTCCTCCTTTAGCTTAACCAGTGTATTTTGATTAGCATTACGCAAATTATTAACAAGCTTTAAGGCAGTATCAACAGCCGTGCGCATCTCTATCAATGCAGTCTTTCTCATTAATAAATCATTAATATTTGACTTTAATTTAATCCAAGTAGTCTCTAATCCTTTTGACTGGCTTTCATCCAAATAACCAAGTAGGCTATTTAATTCTGTATCAAACTTAGCTCTACTTGCTGTCAAAGAAGAAAAACTTTGCTGATTACCATTAAGCGCCTTTAACGACTCGACAGCAATGACTTGGGAATAAACTCTCAAATCGTTAGCATTCTTAACATATCCTCTATCATCAGAGGATTTCTTCCCAAGATAAAAAAGGTTTATTATCAATCCAGCAATTAATATAACCAATAAAATAACCAGTAACACTTGCAAAAAATTACTATTTTTTTGCCTAGATGATAAACCAGCAGTTTTTTCTTTACTCATACTACTTATGCCTCTTAGAGAACTGTTTTTTATGCCTTTAGGCTTAAATATTATTAAGTCTTAGTTTAGAACTACAATCTATTAGCTTTAAACTACTGTCCTATTGCTAAAAACTGAGAACTTGCCATAAAAGATTTTGCATCGAAAACCAACCAATTTTGCCGCCCACTCTGATATACGCCCGAAATAAAAGGTAATAATAGCTCAGGCACATCAACAGTTTCAGCAGATAAAATACTATCCATAGAAAAATGTTGCATCCCATAAACAGCGTCAACTAAAAAGCCAACATATCCCTCATCTGGAGACTTTACAGCCATAACCCGATGCTGCTTACGCGAGGTTCCTGAGGTCATACCAAATAGTTTATTTAAATCCATCACTGGCAAAAGATGACCTCGCATATTAGCCACACCTTTTAACCACGGCTTTACAATCGGTATGTGAGTATAACTTGGCTCAAGAATAATTTCTTCCAAATGATCAATACTAATTACAAAATAATGGCGATCAAGTTGAAAACCAATGCCAGTCCAAGTTTTAGCCTGCAAAATCTTTTGCTCGGGTAAATTATCACCAGCACTTTGATAAAGCTGATCAATATTTAACAACAACTCAAATGGGCTGCTTTTTTTGGGCATCCCCATAATCATCTCCCTATAGAATCAGCCTGCCAATACAGCGTTTACGGTAGATAACAGCGTGTCTTCATCAATTGGCTTGGTCAAATAATCGCGTGCACCTTGCCGACGCCCCCAAACCTTGTCAGTTTCTTGATCCTTAGCTGTCACAATAATAACCGGGATACCTTTTGTTTCCTCACCCTTGGTTAATTGACGTGTTGCTTGGAAGCCATTAAAGCCAGGCATTACAATATCCATTAAAATAAGGTCAGGTTTTTCTTTACGGGCTATCGCTATGCCATCCGCACCGTTTTCAGCACCGATAACAACATGACCATATTTTTGTAGCATAGCCGTCAACTTATAAACTTCTGT
The DNA here is from genome assembly GCA_964395065.1 of uncultured Ventosimonas sp. GTDB lineage: Bacteria > Pseudomonadota > Gammaproteobacteria > Pseudomonadales > Pseudomonadaceae > Entomomonas. The sequence goes on along the minus strand of CAYNAM010000005.1, from coordinate 21,829 downwards.
AGGAGAGTCATCTACAACTAGAATTCGAGCCATTTTTGCTTACCACCAAAGTTAACTTAAAATAATTGCCATGGGTTTATTCAACGCTGTCCTGCGGTACAAAATCAGGAATATGCGTTTTTATTGCTCCCAAAAGCTCATCTTTACTAAAAGGTTTTGTCAGGTATTGATCAGATCCTACTATTCGTCCTTTTGCTCTATCAAATAAGCCATCTTTAGACGACAACATGATCACAGGCGTTAGTTTAAACAAACTATTATTTTTTATAAGGGCACAAGTTTGATATCCATCTAAACGCGGCATCATGATATCTACAAAGATAATATTAGGCTGATTATCCGCTATTTTAGCAAGGGCATCAAAGCCGTCTACAGCTGTGAATACCTCGCATCCTGCTTTCTTTAATAAAGTTTCGGCTGTTCGACGAATAGTCTTAGAATCATCGATTACCATTACTTTTAATTTTTCACCTTGTCCCATCTTTTCCCGCCATTATTTGAAACAAAAATTATATATAAATACCTACAAATATAAAGAAGAATGTAAATCACATGCCTGTTTTATCCTTTATAATATATCATACTATATAATATGTTAATTTATTTTATAATTATTCACTCACATCGACCATCTTAATTTAAGAGATTATGCCATGCCCATCACACTTGGAATAGTAATGGATCCTATCAGCAAAATCCATTTCAAAAAAGATAGCTCGCTCGCCATGCTGTGGGCTGCAAACAATAGGAACTACAAAATCCTATATATGCAACAAGAAGATCTTTATCTTTTAGAGGGTAAAGCACGCGCCAAAGTGCGTCCTTTAAAAGTTTATCAAGATGAAAAGCATTTTTTTGATTTAGGTGATGAAATTGATATCTCTTTGTCTGAGCTCAACGTTATTTTAATGCGTAAAGATCCGCCTTTTAATAGCGAGTTTTTATACACGACCTACCTATTAGAAAAAGCAGAACAAGACGGTGTACTTGTCGTTAACAGACCAAAAGAATTACGTAACTGTAATGAGAAACTATTTGCCACCAATTTTGCGGAACTTATGGTTCCTACGCTAGTTGGTCGTCGTGCAGACATTCTAAAAGACTTCATACGCGAACAAGGGGACGTCATACTAAAACCATTAGATGAGATGGGCGGAGCCTCTATCTTCCGACATCGAGAAGGCGACCCTAATCTGTCAGTAATTATTGAAACATTAACAGCACACGGCAATCGACAAATAATGGTTCAACGCTTTATTCCTGATATAACCAAAGGTGATAAGCGTATTTTGATGGTGAATGGTGAACCAATACCTTATTGTTTAGCAAGAATACCCGCAAAAGGTGAAACACGAGGTAATCTAGCAGCAGGTGGAACAGGCGTTGCACAGCCTTTATCTGAACGAGATTATGAAATTGCAAAAAAAATAGGCCCTGAACTACAAAAGCGTGGACTTTTATTCGTCGGTCTAGACATTATTGGTGACTACATTACAGAAATCAATGTAACAAGCCCTACGTGTATAAGAGAAATAGATTCCGTTTACCATACAAACATTGCAGAAAAATTATTGGACTGTATCGAAGCTAAATTAAAAAAGTAATAAATATAATATAAATCAACTTTATCGGTTGATTTATATTATTATACAGGACGTTAAACGCTTTTATTCGACAAACAAATTATGCGATTATTTTTTAAAAATCTATTAACAAATAACTCACCCACTAAACATAATAATTTACTGGGCGCAATGATCTGCCTGGCAGCTATATTGCATACAACTTTTATTTTTGGTGTCGGCTTTACACCTGAAGACCATCCAACAGGAAAGGTGTTGGATGTTTCATTGGCTTCATTTAAAGACGATGAGGCACCCAAGGATGCTGATTTTATAGCGCAGGAGAATCAACAAGGTAGCGGTACCGCAGAAACAGCCCTTATACCTACTACAACTACTCCGACAGAATTTCAAGCTTTAGAGATAAATCCAGCACCAAATCCCGTACCGCCTATGGAAAAAACACAGGAACCAACACCATCAACCAAAAGCGTATTAACAACGACAGCGCCACAACATCAAAAAGACATCAAAAAATCTGAAAAAAAAGAACAGCAAAAACAAGACGAACAAAATACCACAACAACGGATTGGTCTGCTCAAATAGCAAGTTTACAAGCACAGATTTCCGACAAAAAACAAGCCTATGCTAAACGCCCCAAAGTCTTGCAAATCACTTCCGCGGCGACTAAAAAAGATAAAGGTGCCACTTATCAAGATGATTGGCGTAAAAAAATAGAAAAAATTGGCAACCTCAATTACCCCAAAGAAGCCAGTACAAGAAAAATCTATGGCAGCTTACGCCTATTAGTTGCAATCAAAAAGAATGGGCAGCTTCATCAGGTTAAAGTTTTAAAATCGTCAGGCTGGCCAATTCTTGATCGAGCAGCAATTCGTATTGTTCACATGGCGGCCCCGTTTCCCCCATTCCCTAAGGAGTTGGCAGACACTGACATTATTGAAATCATCAGAACATGGCAGTTTGACCGTAGCGACCGACTATCAACAGATGGATAATATTTTTATTCATCACCTGACTAAATAGCTAATTATGTTATTAGATGAGTTATACCAAAACTTAATCCCCTGTCAAAAAGCCAAACGTTGGATTATAGGATTTTCTGGTGGAATGGACTCCACAGTATTACTACACTCACTAGTTAAACTTAAGAAACAACATACACTCCCCACGCTCTCAGCAATCCATATCCATCATGGCCTACAGACTATTGCAGACCAGTGGCCTAACCATTGCCAGTCAATCTGTGATCAACTAAATATCCCCTTAACAATTATCAAAGTAAGGATTACTCAACAGGCCAACATTGAACAAGCAGCGCGTGATGCTCGCTACACTGCCTTTGCAAACCAACTTCAAACAGGTGATATATTACTAACAGCACAACATAAAAATGATCAAGCAGAAACACTGTTATTTAGGCTTTTTCGTGGTGCAGGAGTCAAGGGATTAATGGCCATGCCAACACAACGTCCGCTAGGGCAAGGAACTCTCATTCGCCCTTTACTCAATATCCCTTACGGCACACTCAGGCTCTACGCAGAAAGTAATCAACTATGTTGGATCGAAGATCCAAGCAATCAAGACACGCACTATGCTAGAAACTATTTACGCCGCCAAATATTCCCAAAAATAATAGATTACTGGCCACAAGCTATTCATAATATCGTACAAACTAGCGAACACATGCAAGAAGCACAAAAGCTACTTGATGAATTAGCACAACAAGACTTACTCGAAGCCCAAACAAACTCCCTTTATCATTGGTTAACTATCCCAAGTCTGCTCATTGCTCCTTTAAAAAATCTATCCACAGCACGGCAAAAAAATGTGCTTTCTTTTTGGCTATCAAATTATACCCTACAGCCTTCAACACAACACTGGCATGGATGGTTTGACTTAATTAATGCTAAAGAAACAGCCACCCCTATTTGGCAACTGCATAACGCAGAAATACACCGTGGTAACCATCGCATTTGGTTATTAAAAAATGACTGGCTAACAAAACCTAGTAGTGTTCACTTACCGATAGAAACAGCCAAAGAGATCAGCTTACCCAATAATGGTCTGGTCAAACTATCGGGAAAGCTTCCTCAGGGTTCTTTTTATATCACTTATCGCCAAGGCGGTGAGTCCATATCACTCATAAGAGGCACCCGTGATTTAAAAAAACTATTTAATGAGGAAGCTATCCCTAACTTTCTTAGACAGCGTCTGCCGCTCCTCATTGACCAACAAGGCAATTTAGTCGCTGTGGCTAATTATCCTCAATGGTTTAGTAAAAATTACTCAAAAGATTTTACATTTGAGTGGGTTACACCATATTTTAGCAGTTGATCTTTCACTATTTTATAGTGATACTATTCCATTATTCCTATAAATAATAACTACACCGATTAACAGAGTTTTTTATGGAAAACATTGCTGACTATATGCAAGCACTGGGCAAAAATGCCAAAGCTGCTGCACAAATACTTGTAAAAACATCAACAGCTAAAAAAAATAAAGCGCTACAGGCTATCGCTGAACAATTAAACATCGCGCGCGAAACTATTAAACAAGCGAACCAAAAAGACCTTGATCAGGGAAAAAACAATGGCTTATCGTCTGCCCTATTAGACCGCCTAGAACTCACCGATACTCGTATCGAAAATATGATCACTGGGCTTAAGCAAATAATAGACTTGCCTGACCCCGTTGGTTCAATTAGAGACCTTAAATACAATACTGTCGGTTTACAAATTGGTAAAATGCGCACCCCCATTGGCGTTATTGGAATGATTTATGAGTCTCGCCCCAACGTCACTATCGATGCCGCCGCGTTATGTTTAAAATCAGGCAATGCAATCATTTTAAGAGGGGGTTCGGAAGCAATTCGCTCTAACCAAGCGATCGCCCAATGTATCCAAAAAGGGCTACAAGAAGCTGGACTGCCTACTGACAGTGTGCAATTGGTCAATACAACAGATCGCCAAGCCGTTGATCTACTAATCACCATGAGTGAATATGTTGACGTTATTATTCCACGAGGTGGAAAATCACTCATCCAGCGTATTTCAGACCATGCAAGAGTTCCCGTCATCAAGCACCTTGATGGTATTTGCCATGTTTATATTGATCAATATGCTAATCTCGAAAAAGCTTATAAAATAGTGCTCAATGCTAAATGTTATCGTTATGGCATTTGCGGAGCAATGGAAACACTGTTAGTCCACGAACAAGTAGCTCATACAGCACTTCCCACTATTGCAAAGCAACTAGAAGAAAAAGGTGTCGAATTGCGGGGTTGTGAGCAAACCATCAAATACTTGCCCCACCTATCCCAAGCAACCGAAGACGATTGGTCAACAGAATACCTTGCTGCTATTTTATCAATTCGTATTGTTAGCGATATTGATCAAGCAATTAACCATATTAACCATTATGGTTCACACCACACTGACAGCATTTGTACAGAAAATACGGAATCCGTAAAACGTTTTTTAACAGAAGTAGACTCCAGCTCTGTTATGCACAATACACCTACCTGTTTCGCCGATGGCTTTGAATACGGCTTAGGCGCAGAAATTGGTATTTCAACTGACAAGTTACATGTCAGGGGACCTGTTGGCCTTGAAGGATTAACAACCGAAAAATATATCGTTTTAGGTGACGGACAAACGCGTGGCTAGAATCGGTTTATTAGGAGGAACATTCAATCCTATTCATATTGGCCATTTGCGCTCAGCCATTGAGTCGATCGAACTCCTCTCATTGGATGAACTGAGGCTTACCCCAAACTCTCTCCCCCCTCATAGAGAGAATCCTAGTGTTGATGCAGAAAAACGGTTAGCAATGGTTAAACTTGCGGTTGAAAAAATACCAAAACTAGTCGTTGACGATATTGAGCTAAAACGCAACAAGCTATCCTATACATTTGATACACTCAACGCTTTACAAAATAAACTCCCAATAGAGGATACATTATTTTTTATCGTCGGCTGGGATGCTTTCTGTGGCTTACCCACATGGCACCGCTGGCAAGAGTTATTAAACTATTGTCACATTCTAGTATTACAACGTCCGCATCTATCTGCTAAAATCCCTCATGAGCTAGCGATATTTTTGCAAGATAAATTAGTTGACTATAATCAGATAACAGGCCGTGTTGGGAAAATTGCTTATCTACAACAAACACCTTTAGACATTTCATCAACTAAAATTCGCACCAGTTTAGCACAGGGGAAATCAGTTCGATTCTTATTACCCGATAATGTACTAGACTATATTAATCTGCATAAACTTTATCAATAATAGCTAACAGAACTATGTTATCTACTCATTTTTAAATATTATAAAGCTAAACAGTAACACCACACTCTTATTATTTAGGTAATCAATCAAATATGCAAGCCAATGAAATTGTAGACATCGTAAAAAATGCATTAGAAGAATTAAAAGGTAAAGACATCGTTATTATTGATGTTCATGAAAAAACAAGCGTAACCGACTTCATGGTGATCGCCACGGGAACATCCTCTCGCCAAGTAAAAGCAATGGCTGATAACGTAAAAGATGAAGTTAAACAACGTGGTGTACAACCGCTAGGTATCGAGGGGTTAGAAAATAGTGAATGGGCACTGGTTGACTTTGGGTCAGTTGTCGTTCATATCATGCTAGCTGAAACCCGTAGCTTTTATGACCTTGAACGCCTATGGCAAGGTACAGAACAACGCCGCGAAAAGCATTTAAATCAAGACTAGTATCACTTATGCGTATTCGTCTCATCACTGTTGGTAATAAAATGCCACGTTGGATAGAGGAAGGCTGGCAAGAATACTATAAACGCCTTCCTAAAGAAGTGCCTGTTGAACTGATTGAAATCCCCTTAACCACGCGTAGTAAAAATGCGGATATTAAGCGTTTTATCCAACAAGAAGGGCTTTCCATGCTAAGTAAAGTCCAAACGACGGATAGAGTCATTACGCTTGAAGTAACAGGAAAGGCATGGAGCACTGAACAACTTGCTGAAAAAATGGCTCAGTGGCAACTTGCTGGACAAGATATTAACCTGATGGTCGGCGGGCCCGAGGGGCTAGCACCCGATGTTTGCCAACGAAGCGATGAAAAATGGTCACTCTCTGCGCTTACCTTACCACATCCCTTGGTGAGGGTTATGCTGATAGAACAGTTATATAGAGCATCGACCATACTCAGCGGTCATCCTTATCATAAATAAACATTGTTATTTAATTGAGTTATCATGGTACAAACATTCCCCATTAAAGACCATATAAAAAATGCGAGGATTGTACGGAATCGAGTCATTATTGGTTCTATTTTCGTGGGCATTTTTATGTGTGTTTTACTGGGGAGAATGTACTATCTACAGGTCATTCAATACCGTTACCATGCAACACTCTCAGATAAAAACCGTATTCATACTCAAGCCATCTCTCCTGTCAGAGGCATTATTTATGACCGCAATGGTATTGTCATTGCCAACAACGAACCTAGTTTTAACTTAACCTTTACCCGTGAACGCGCTAAAGATTGGCCTAAAATTATTGATACCCTAGTTGAAATTCTTAACTTATCAGAAGAAGATAAACAAAATCTCATCACCAAAATAAAACAACGCTCGCGCCCTTTTGAATCCATCCCTATACTTTATGAACTGACAGAAGAACAGCGCGCTATCATTGCTGTAAATCAACCACGCCTTCCAGGGCTTGAAGTGGAAGTCCAGTTCATTCGCTATTATCCCTATGGTAATTTATTTGCCCACTCTGTCGGCTACGTTGGTCGGATTAGCGATCAAGACCTAAAGCGTGTAGATCCTGTTGAGTACAGCGGAACCCACCACATTGGCAAGTCAGGCGCAGAGCGTTTTTATGAAAGTATGCTCCACGGAGATGTGGGCTATGAAGAAGTGGAAACGAATGCACGTGGTAAAGTTATGCGTGTTTTAAACCAAATACAACCCATGGCAGGAAAAGATCTTACCTTAACATTGGATTACTATTTACAAAAAACAGCTATGGAGGCACTAAAAGATAAACGAGGAGCTATTGTTGCCCTAGACCCTAGAAATGGTGAAGTTTTAGCTTTAGTCAGCTCTCCGAGCTTTGATCCTAATCCTTTTGTTACAGGAATTAGCCAGAAAGATTACAACAAACTGGCCAATGATCCTGACAAACCTTTTCTAAATCGCGCTATCTATGGTACTTACCCCCCTGGTTCTACAGTAAAACCTTTAGTGGCTTTAACAGGGCTTGATTTAGGCATTACAACCCCAACTGAAAAAGTCTTTGACCCCGGCTTCTATCAACTTCCAAACTCAACCCATAAATACCGCAACTGGAACCGTGGTGGTGATGGTTGGATCAATATGGAAACAGCCATCATGCGCTCCAACGATACTTACTTTTATGATCTTGCTTATAAAATTGGTATTGATAATCTGCATAAGTATTTAAGTTTATTTGGATTAGGGCAACGTGTTTCTTTAGATATGTATCAAGAAGAATCAACAGGTATTATGCCCTCGAGAGAGTGGAAAGAAAAAGTACATAAACAACGTTGGTATCCAGGACACACCCTTATTACAGGTATTGGGCAGGGTGATATGCAAACCACCATCTTACAAATTGCCCAAGCAGCAACACTTATCGCCAACAAAGGCCACTGGATTCGCCCACATCTAATACAGTCAGCTAATAATATTCCTACTAAGGAACTGATAGAAAATGGCTCTATCGATACCACAGATAGACCGACACCGCCCGATATCATCCTTAACAATCCAGAAGATTGGGATATTATTAATCAAGATATGCAGCAAGTTGTACATGGTGCTAGAGGGACTGCCCGAAAAATGGGCGCCACCTCTATTTATCGAATAGCAGGAAAAAGCGGAACGGCACAAGTCGTCGCTATTCGCCAAAATGAACGCTATGACAGTAAAAGCCTGAATGAGCGCCATCGAGACCATGCCCTTTTTGTTGCCTTTGCACCCGCGGAGAAACCCCGCATCGTGGTAGCTATTATTATTGAAAATGGAGAGTCCGGCAGTGGACTAGCGGCCCCTATCGTTAAACAAGTAATGGATACATGGCTACTAAATGACAATGGGCAACTAAAAACAGATGATGAGTTATTAATGAAAAAAACCGAGCCTGAAGTAATTCCTACAGATAAAGTATCGGAGAACACAAACAATGCTACCTCTCCATAAAAGAATTACACTGAATGCAAACAACCCCAATAACAAGCATGTTACATTATTAGAACGGTTTCATATTGATGGCTACTTATTGGTATTACTCACTATTTTAGCGATAGCCAATCTCTTTATACTTTACTCTGCCAGTGGTAAAGATATGGCGCTTGTTAACCGACAAGGAACATTTTTTATAATGGGGGGCATTGCGATGATTATTATTGCGCAGCTTGATCCTCGGTTTATAGCTCGCTGGGTACTTATTCCCTACATCATCGGCATTATCTTACTCATTATTGTAGATATTAACGGCCATAATGCCATGGGTGCTCAACGCTGGTTAAAAATCCCTGGACTTATTCGATTCCAGCCATCAGAGTTTATGAAAATTGTCGTTCCTGCTACCATTGCTTGGTATATTTCAAGACATAGCCTTCCTGCAAGTTTTAAACATGTTGCGATTAGCTTTATCTTAACCATCGTACCTTTTCTTTTAGTACTAAAACAGCCCGATCTTGGGACATCGCTACTCATACTAACCGCAGGAGCTTTTGTCATCTATATGGCGGGACTTCGTTGGAGTTGGGTTATTAGTGCCATTCTTGCCATTATTCCTATTGCCTACGGTATGTGGCACTTTGTTATGCATGACTATCAAAAACATCGCGTACTTACATTCATTAATCCTGAATCAGACCCTCTTGGTAAAGGATGGAATATTATTCAATCAAAAGCGGCTATCGGCTCAGGAGGCTTTTGGGGCAAAGGCTGGCTAGAGGGAACACAATCTCATCTCGACTTTCTCCCTGAAAGTCATACTGACTTTGTTTTTGCATTAATTGGCGAAGAGTTTGGCTTGGTTGGTGTTACACTGTTGTTAACAATCTATTTACTGATAATTACTCGTTGTTTAATCATCACAGCGAATGCCCAGACTCTCTTTGGCAAACTACTGGCCGGAGGGCTTAGTATGACGTTCTTTGTCTATGTATTTGTTAATATCGGCATGGTCAGTGGATTATTACCTGTGGTTGGTGTTCCCCTCCCCTTTATGAGTTATGGTGGTACATCAGCCATTACATTACTCTCATCATTTGGTATATTAATGGCCATACAAACTCATCGAAACTGGACAACCTCGATAAGGTAAAAAAATCCATGATTATTAAAAAGACTCAACTTGGCCTATTGGTTTCACTATTCATGCTGACAGGAATACTGAATGCCAATGACTATAATGAATACCCTGATATACAAAACTTCACAAAGGACTTAGTTGAAAATCACGGTTTTGCAGAAGAGCAAATCCATGACTTATTTGCTAACGTGAATAAACAACAAGCTATTCTCGATTTAATTGCCAAACCCGCAGAAAAAGCCAAAGAATGGAAAGAGTATCGCCCTATCTTTATGACCCAACAACGCATTAATGAAGGGGTGGCTTTTTGGAGCAAGAACCAAGCCGCTTTAGAAAAAGCAGAAAAAATATATGGCGTTCCTGCACAAATTATTGTTGCCATTATTGGTGTAGAAACTTTCTATGGTCGTAATATGGGCAATTGGCCTGTTATGGATGCACTGACCACATTAGGTTTTGACTACCCTCCTCGTGCTGATTTCTTTCGTAAACAATTAAAAGAATACATGCTGATGACACGCGAAGAACAACTCGACCCGCTCTCACTAAAAGGTTCTTACGCAGGGGCAATGGGCATGGCTCAATTTATGCCAGGTAGCTTTAGAGCCTACGCTGTCGACTTTGATGGTGATGGGCACATTAACATCTGGAACAATCCTACCGATGCCATCGGAAGTGTAGCTAATTATTTCAAAGCACACCGTTGGCAAACAAACCAACCTGTTGCATTCCAAGCCACTACAATTGGTAACAAGGTAAATACTGTGTTATCTTCAGGGCTTGAATTAGACCAAACAGTTGCTAAACTAAAGCAGGCTGGCTGGACATTGCCTATCACATTGCCTGATAATACTCCTGTTATTGCCTTTAAACTCCAAGGCGAAAAAGGTGATGAGTATTGGGTTGGGCTTAATAATTTTGAAGTTATTACGCGCTATAATCGTAGTGTTATGTATTCATTAGCTGTTTATCAATTATCTGAGCAATTATTAGCCACTAAAATGAAACAATGAAAAAACTCTCATCACTTAATCGCCTACTCCTACTAAGTGGCTTATCCATCCTCATTATCGGCTGTCAAACGAAGAAACCTGATGATGTTGATACTTACCAAGACATTGCTAAAACCTCTCCCGAGGGCAAATACGTACGTCCACTAAAAGATGGAGCGCCGTGGTGGGATGTGGATGTCTCTAACATCCCTGATGCCAAACCAACTCCCTTTACAGGAAGCTACAAAAAAAATCCCTATACTGTCTTAGGTAAAACTTACTATCCTATCAGTTCCGCCGTTGGTTATACCTCTGTAGGAACAGCCTCATGGTACGGAACAAAATTCCACGGCCAAGCAACAGCCAACGGAGAACTTTATGATCTTTATGGCATGACAGCAGCCCATAAAACATTACCATTACCCAGTTATGTCAAAGTCACCAATCTTGATAATGGGCGTAGTGTTGTCTTAAGAGTAAACGATCGTGGTCCTTTCCATTCTGATCGTGTAATTGATCTTTCTTTCGCCGCCGCTAAAAAACTAGGCTATGCAGAAGTGGGAACAGCCAGAGTAAAAGTCGAAGGAATTGATCCTGCCCAGTGGCAAAAAACACATTCATCCGTCGCAACGGTAACTAAATCAGTAACCACACAGACAACAACGCCAAACACCCCAATAAAAGAATACACCCCTCCGGCAAACCAGCATGTTCAGCCTAATGAAACAAATATTTTAAAAGAAGGGTTATATTTACAAGTGGGCGCTTTCGCTAATCCTGATGCTGCGGAGCTTTTACGTCAACGATTGATGGGGATTACTACTACACCCGTATTTATTAATGCTATAGCACAAGGTAATACACAACTTTACCGCGTCAGATTAGGACCACTGACCAATCAACAAGAAGCTATCAATACTCAACAAGCTATACGTCTTGCTAACTTAGGGAGTCCAACCCTTGTTAAACCCTAATTTTTATTAACTTTAATTTACTAAGTAGCTTAACTTATGAAAATTGCTTTATTTATTAAACAAATTACTTTATCTGCCACCGTTCTCTTTAGTGCTTGCTATATACAAGCACAAGAAATAGCACCGGCCCCTCCACAGCTCGCGGCAAAATCTTATGTATTAATGGATGCAGCCACAGGCCAAGTGCTTATTAATAGTAATGGTGATCAACGGTTACCACCTGCTAGCTTAACCAAACTAATGACTGCCTATATTGCTACCTTAGAAATGAAAAAAGGGCAAGTTCGCCCTACGGACTTAGTTACCATCAGCGAGAAAGCATGGAAAACTGGTGGCTCTAAGATGTTTGTTGAGGTCAATAAGCAAGTTCCTTTAGAGGATTTATTGCATGGTATTATTATCCAATCAGGCAATGATGCCAGTGTTGCTGTCTCTGAATATTTAGCAGGTAGTGAAGATGTTTTTGCTGAAATAATGAATAAAACAGCCCAACAGCTAGGCATGAATAATAGCCACTTTATGAACGCCACAGGACTCCCTGATGCAAATCACTTTTCTTCAGCACACGACATGGCAATATTGGCTCGGGCTATTATTTATGAAGATCCTGCACACTACAACATTTATAAACAAAAAGAGTTTACATGGAATAACATAAAACAACCTAACCGTAACTTACTACTTTGGCGTGATAATACCGTGGATGGTTTAAAAACAGGTCATACTGATGAAGCAGGCTATTGCATGGTTGCATCAGCTAAACGTGATGATCTTCGCCTAATTGCTGTATTATTTGGTACTAATAGCGAAAAAGCGCGTGCTGAAGAGACACAAAAACTATTAACCTACGGATTTCGCTTTTATGAAAATAAAACTTTCTACAAAAAAGGCGATAAACTCGCTACGCTAGAAGTTTGGAAAGGCGCCCAATCAGAAGTACCGGCTGGCCTTAGCCAAGATATTTCATTAACCTTATTAAAAACACAATTTAATGGTCTGCATGCACAACTGTCCACTCAAAAACAACTCATAGCCCCCATACAAGTAGGCCAAGTGCTAGGTAAAGTGGAAATCAAAAATGCTAATAACCAAGTAGTTTATAGCACTGATTTAGTTGCATTACAGTCGGTAGAACAAGGCGGGCTCTTCAGGCGTATATGGGATAGCATTATATTATTTTTTAAAGGGTTATTTAACTAGGATGATATATTAATGACAAATCAAGAACCTCCAAAAATAGAGTTTCCCTGTAAAAATTATGGTATTAAAATCATCGGCGATGCACACGATGAATTTAAACCACAGGTGATTGAAATTCTACATCGCCATGTTCCAGATTTTGATGAATCTACGATCACAGATCAATACAGTAGCAATGGCAAATATCACTCTTTGAGAGTAAAAATAACAGCAACAGATGTTGAACAGCTAAAAGCTATTCATGACGATTTAAAGGCCACAGGTCGAGTACACATGGTTTTATAATGGATCATGCTAATACGTTAATTATTCGTAAATTAGGTATACAACCTTACGAGCCTATTTGGCTTGCAATGAAAACGTTTACAGACAACCGAACCGCTGAAACACCTGATGAGGTTTGGATTCTACAACACACACCTGTTTTTACACAAGGTAGCGCAGGAAAAGCCGAGCATGTATTGATGCCAGGGGATATTCCTATCATTCAATCTGACCGTGGTGGTCAAGTGACTTACCACGGCCCCGGTCAACTCATTGTATACTTAATGATTGATGTAAAACGTCACCATCTCGGGCCAAGATTATTAGTCACTGCTATTGAAAATTGTCTAATTGATCTACTAGCAAGTTACGGTATAACCGCCTACTCAAAACCTGATGCCCCAGGTGTCTATGTAGGTAAAGCCAAAATCGCCTCCCTTGGTTTAAGAATACGCCATCACTCCTCTTTCCATGGTTTTGCACTCAATGTAGACATGGACTTAGAGCCCTTTTCCCGTATCAATCCCTGTGGTTATGCGGGCATGCAAATGACACAACTTAGTGAATTTATAGATTCTATTGATTTTGATGAATTAATGAGACGCATCATTACACAAATCACTCAAAAGCTTGCCTATATACATATTAAATATCTTACAAACTAAAACAATCGCTTTAATAAATAACCCAATGATTCATTAACTTACAAATTTATTTCCAGTGTAAAGAATAAGTAAAATTTGGGTAAATCTGTTAACAAATAAAATAGTTATTGTATGATGATTGTTATATCAATATTTTTCAATGAGCGTGACAATGAAGAAAGCGAAGAAAACGATTATTTTATCAATGGTTCTAATAATCATTATTACTCTTATCTACTTTTTTTTCTTCAATAAAGAAGAGCGAATCAGCTATTTAACTGAAAAAGCTAGAATAGGGAATATTCAACGTACCGTTAATACGACAGGTGAAATCAGCGCTAAACAAATAGTAACTGTCGGTGCTCAGGCATCTGGCCAAATCAAAAAACTTTATGTCACTCTTGGGCAATCAATTAAAAAAGGAGATATGATTGCTGATATTGACTCAACCACTCAAGAAAATGATCTTAATATCAATAAATCTAAACTTGAATCCTATAAAACCCAATTAGAAGCAAAAAAGATTGCTCTTGTCGTCGCGCAAAAGAAATATAATCGTGAAAAAAGTTTATTGGCCAAAAATGCTACCTCTGATGAGAATCTAGATACCGCGCGCGATACACTAGCCACAGCCAAAGCCAATGTTGCTGATTTAGAATCATTAATTGTACAAACTCAAATTTCTGTGAATACCGCAGAAACCAATTTGGGCTATACCAAAATTGTAGCACCTCTTGATGGCACTGTTGTTTCTATTCCTGTAGAAGAAGGCCAAACGGTCAACGCCAACCAGACCACGCCAACTATCGTACAAGTTGCGGACTTGAAACTTATGGAAATCAAGATGCAAATATCAGAAGGGGATATTACAAAAATCAAACCAGGAATGGAGGTAATTTACAGTATTCTCTCAGAACCCACTAAAACATTTACAGGCAAGCTCGACACCATTGACCCTGGGCTTACTACACTGACCGCAGGAAACTATACAGGGACAACAGACTCAAGCACTGCCGTTTATTATTATGGTAACTTGGTTGTTCCCAATCCCGATGGAACATTACGAATAGGCATGACTACTCAGAATACCATTGTCGTGGCCAATAAAGACAATGTATTAATTATCCCCACCATCACATTAAATACTAAAAATGGCAAAAGCTATGTGTATGTATTAGAAAAAAACAATACCGTTGTTGAAAAAGAAGTCACCATAGGTCTCTCTGATAGCATGAATACAGAAATCATTTCTGGACTTAAAGACGGAGAAAATGTCATTTCTGCCCAAATGAGTAACTCAGAAATCATCCAAAGTAATAACAGCAGAATGCGTGGGCCTAGGTTATAACTATGAGCATGATAGAAATCACCAACATCAACAAATATTTTGGCGAAGGCAATAATCGTGTTCATGTCCTTAAAGACATCAATATCACTATCGAAAAAGGGGACTTTATTGCCATTATTGGTCAATCTGGTTCAGGTAAATCGACGTTAATGAACATACTGGGATGTTTAGATACTCCCTCAACAGGCTCGTATGCTATCGACAATATAAAAACAGAGGAAATGGATAGTAACGAACTAGCCAAAATGCGCAGTAAAAAATTTGGCTTTATTTTCCAACGTTATAATCTACTCAGTACATTAAGTGCTGAAAATAATGTTGCTCTCCCTGCAGTTTATCTAGGACTCGACCATAGCCAACGTTCAGCACGTGCTAAAGAACTTTTAGCGAGCCTAGGCTTAGCAGAGAAAACACAAAACAAACCCAATGAGCTATCGGGTGGTCAGCAGCAACGCGTCAGTATTGCCCGCGCCCTTATGAACGGCGGAGAAATTATTTTAGCTGATGAGCCAACAGGGGCTCTAGACTCTAAAAGTGGCGAAACCGTGATGGAAATTATTCAAGATCTCCATCAAAAAGGGCATACTATTATTCTGGTAACACACGATCAGAATATTGCTAACTATGCTAATCGCATTATTGAGATCAAAGATGGCCTTATTATCAGCGATCAGCGTAAATCTGATGATATTGTTATAACCTCTAACTCATCGCCTACCAAAGAGCGCAATAGCTTAATGTTCTATAAAGACCAATTTATAGAATCATTCAAAATGTCGGTACAAGCGATTATTGCTCATAAAATGCGCTCTATCCTTACCATGTTAGGTATTATTATTGGGATTGCGTCCGTTGTCTCCGTTGTTGCTCTGGGGCGTGGGTCACAAGAAAAAATACTGTCTGACATCAACTCCATGGGGACCAACACTATTAATATTTACCCAGGTAAAGGCATGGGTGATATGCGCTCAGGCAGAGTTAAAACACTTACCGTTGATGATGCTAATGTACTGGCTAAACAAAGCTATTTAGCCAACGCAACCCCAAACACGTCGGCCAGCGGTGTCCTCATCTACGGAAATATTTCTGTCAATGGTCAAATTAATGGGGTTAATGAACAATACTTTGATGTTAAAGGGCTAAAAATAGATAAAGGCCGTTTCTTTAATAATGACGATGTTAAAAATAACCGATCCGTTGTCGTCATAGATCCTAATACGCAAAAAAAACTATTTCCTTATGGTGACAACCCTATTGGAAAAGTCATTGTTTTAAATAAGAAACCCCTCGAAATCATTGGCATAACGCAAGATCAAAAAACAGTGTTTGGTAACAGCGACACACTGAACTTATGGTCACCCTACACCACAGTGATGAATAAAATTACAGGTGAACGTTACATCAGTTCCATTATTGTTAAAGTGAATGATGACGTCAGCTCACAAGTGGCTGAAAAAAATCTAATTAAACTATTAACTGTAAAGCATGGTACTCAAGATTTCTTCACCCAAAACACGGACAGTATCAAACAAACTATTGAAAGCACGACCAACACCATGACATTGCTCATTTCATGTATTGCTCTAATTTCTCTTATCGTTGGGGGTATAGGTGTTATGAATATTATGTTAGTATCTGTCACCGAGCGAACCAAAGAAATTGGAATTCGGATGGCAATTGGCGCACGACAACAAAATATTTTAGAGCAATTTCTAATAGAAGCCGTTTTAATCTGTTTAATTGGCGGTCTATTAGGTATTACACTGTCTTATGCTATAGGATTTATATTCAATCACTTAGTCAGTGGCTTTAGCATGTCTTTCTCGGCAAGCTCTATTATTTTGGCACTTGGGTGCTCATCACTTATTGGTATAGTTTTTGGCTTCATGCCTGCACGTAATGCTTCACAACTAAACCCAATAGAAGCGCTATCTAGAGAATAAGGATACCTTAATGAAACCAGTTAACCTACTTATACTCCCTCTTATTGTGTCTAGCCTACTGCTGGGATGTGCCTCTAATAAAACTCCTGACCAACGATTGCAAGAGCGATTAAAACTCACACAAGAAATAACGGAACGTTATCAAATTGATACTGCTTGGTGGAAAATCTATAATGATAACGAATTGAATAAACTTGTTGAGTTAGCCTTAAAAAATAACATTGATCTTGCTCAAAGCGCCATCAGCGTAAATAAAGCACTGTATCAAGCTAATTTATTAAGTGAAGATTTAGTCCCTAGTTTCTCGGGAGGAGCCACAGGTTCAGCAAGTAAAAATATCAAAGAAGGGGGCGCCAGCACTCGATCTGTCGGTGGAAACTTAACATTAAGCTATGAAGTCGATTTATGGCGCAAAGTAGCCGATACAGCCAATGCCCAAGAATGGGAGTATAAAGCAACAGTACAAGACTTAGAAACAGCCCGACTAAGTCTTATTAATAGCGTGGTTGATGCCTATTATAACCTTGTCTATTTAAATGAAGCGATTACAGTTACTGAGCAAAGTATAAAGAACTACCAAGAAATCAGCCAACTGACTGAATATAAATTCCAGTATGGCAAAGTATCAGCACTAGACCCAGCGCAAGCAACGCAATCCGTTCTTTCTAGCAAAAACAACCTAATCGACTTAAAGAGCCAGAAGAAAACAGCTGAACAGACACTCCGTAATCTACTTAACTTAAAACCTAATGATGCATTAACCATCAACTATCCTAACTTACTTGAGTTGCAACTACCAGAAGTAGACTTAAATATTCCCTTATCTGTGCTGGCAAATAGACCCGATTTAAAGGCCTCAGAATATCGCTTAGAAGAGGCGTTACTCAATAAAAATGCAACCGATAAAAGTTGGTATCCTACCATCACACTCGGCGCAGCAATAAATTCTTCTTCGGATAAAATTAATACCGCTTTTAATGTACCATTTGCTTCCGGCAATGTAGCTATTGATCTGCCTTTCTTACAGTGGAATAAAGTACGTTGGAACATTAAAACATCCGAAGCAAATTATGAATCTGCAAGACTTTCATTTGAACAAAGCCTCACCACCGCACTTAACGAAGTGGATACCTACTACTACTCTTATGCGCGCACTAAAGATACTTTAGATAATACTGCAGAAAAATACGAGTACGATAAAAAAATCAGCAAATACTATGATGAACGCTATAAACAAGGTGTTGGAGAAATATCGGACTGGCTTAATGCTCTCAATACTGAAACATCTTCAAAAATATCCCTTATTAATAATCGCTATCAACTCATTCAATATGAAAACATGCTCTACAAAGCAATGGCTGGACGTTATGTAAAAAAATGACCCTCGATCAGCTACCAAAATATAAGTTGATCCAACGTGGATCAACTTATTAAATCATTAATTATATTGTCAACTACCCAACTAAAATCTCATAGACTCACTGACTTAGTTTATGTAAATTACAAAACGAAGCTGCTGTGATCTTACTCAAGATATACGCCAAATTACTTTAAAATACTATTTTTATCACCTAAAAATTGATATCTTGCCCACCGCCTAATACAGAAGGTAACTATTCCTATAGTTTCCTAATATTGTTTTGTTCTTAAAAGGTCACATATTATGAGCGAATGTAAAATAGCAAACCCTGCCCCCTTAGGACTGCTAGGTTTCGGAATGACAACTGTCTTATTAAATATCCATAATGCTGGATTTTTTTCCGTCACAACAGCCATTGTCGCGATGGGAATATTCTATGGTGGGATATCACAAATTATTGCTGGTATTTTGGAGTTTATCAAAGGAAATACTTTTGGAGCGACAGCCTTCACCTCTTATGGCTTTTTTTGGTTAACACTGGTTGGCATCTGGTATTTACCCACTAATGGCCACGTACAAGTAACACCACCTAGTTTTTTAGGCATTTACTTAGCTCTTTGGGGAGTTTTTACGCTCTTTATGTTTTTTGGCACATTCAAAGCCAATAAAGCATTACAATTCGTATTTGGCAGCCTCACGATACTTTTTGCTTTATTAGCCATTGGCAATATTTGTGGTAGTAAAATCATCATCATTGTCGCTGGGTTTGAAGGTATTATCTGCGGAGCAAGTGCTATTTATTTAGCCATGGCTGAGATTCTCAACGCCCAATTTGGCAAAACTGTACTACCTATTGGTGAATAGCCTCTGATAACGAACATAAGGTAAATGCTAATCGATAAATCATTTACCTTAGCGAATACGCCTTCCATATTGTAAACAAATATGATCAACTAAAAGAAATACTTCTTTTAGTTGATCATAAAATTTTACATAACCTTACAATAATAAAATGATAGAATATAAAACAACATACAATCACTAGATAATGATGCTCATAATATAGAACACTAATCTAATAACCTCTTGACCATCTTATATTATAGCGAAACATACTAAAACTTAGGTGCCTAAAACAAAGAGTTGGATCATGACCATACAAAATGAATCAAACACATCGACTAAAAAAGTCACACAAGGTGTAAAATTGAAAGGGGCAGACAAAGTAGCCCGAATTCCCGTTAAAGTAATTCCAACAACCGAACTACCTAAAAAACCTGACTGGATACGTGTACGCATTCCGGCTACTCCGGAGGTTGAACGCGTAAAAACACTGCTTCGTCAACATAAGCTACATAGCGTATGTGAAGAAGCGACCTGTCCTAATTTAGGAGAGTGCTTTGCGTCAGGTACAGCAACCTTCATGATTATGGGGGATATTTGTACCCGCCGTTGCCCTTTTTGTGATGTTGGACACGGTCGCCCTAATGCCCTTGATCCTAATGAACCGAAGAACCTAGCCCTAGCCATTGCCGACCTTGGTTTAAAATATGTGGTGATTACCTCGGTTGATCGTGATGATCTTCGCGATGGTGGAGCACAACATTTTGCTGATTGCCTAAGAGAAATTCGCGCGTTATCACCTAAAATACAATTAGAAACGCTTGTTCCTGATTATCGTGGACGCATGGAGATTGCATTAGACATCACTGCCACCGAACCGCCTGATGTCTTCAATCATAACCTAGAAACTGTTCCTCGCCTTTATAAGTCCTCTCGCCCTGGTTCTGATTTTGAATGGTCACTCGACTTATTATTAAACTTCAAGAAACGCGTTCCCCATATTCCGACAAAATCAGGTCTGATGCTTGGACTGGGTGAAACCGATGAAGAAATTATAGACGTGATGGAAAGGTTAAGAGAACACGAAGTAGATATGTTAACCCTAGGTCAATATTTACAACCCTCAAAAAGCCACCTCCCAGTACAACGCTTTGTACACCCAGATACATTTGAATGGTTTGCAGAGCAAGGTAAAAAGATGGGCTTTAAAAATGTTGCTTCCGGAGCATTAGTTAGATCATCTTACCATGCAGATCAACAAGCTCACGGTAAAAAAATTAGTTAACTTCAATATAAATTACTTTTAGGGGGGTTCATTAACTCCCCTTTTCATGCATTAAAAAACAGAATAAAAACAATAAACATTCGTATTTACAATAACATATATTTTAGTATATTTTATTCTGATCTACTGGAATTTTAAAAAAATAACGACTAAACTGAACACAACTAATTTGAAAATACACTTTTTATCGCAAAGTGTCTTAAACATTCAGGAGATTTCAAATGCGTGGGAATCCAGAAGTTATCGATTATTTAAATAAATTACTCACAGGCGAGTTAGCGGCTCGTGATCAATACTTCATCCACTCAAGGATGTACAACGATTGGGACTTCAAAAAACTTTTTGAGCGCCTTGATCACGAAATGCAAGAAGAAACATTACATGCGGATCAAATCATGCGCCGTATATTATTCTTAGAGGGCAAACCTAATATGCGTCCTGATGATGTTAACATTGGAACGACAGTACCTGAAATGCTCCAAGCTGATCTTCAACTAGAACTTCATGTTCAAAAAGCGCTTGTTGAAGGTATTAAACTTTGTGAAGAAAAGGGTGACTTCGTTAGCCGTGACATGCTCAGAGAACAGCTAAAAGATACAGAAGAAGACCATGCGTATTGGTTAGAAAAACAACTTGGCCTCATCGAAAAAATGGGCTTAGAAAACTACCACCAATCACAAGTGTAGCTTTACTCTTAACACACAACCCCTCCTTCTACGAGGGAGGAGTTATCTTAGAATTTACTAGCCTGTATTACCCTGCACATTGACACTTCAATAAGTCATTATAGACTCGGCATGTCTGTGATGACATAGCTTGTCTTGCTCTGATTTGCTATAAAGAATATGTCGAATAAATTCTTTAAGACTCACATTAAGCTTTGAATTGCTTATTTCATCAACACCTACAAAATCCAAAGCACTGCATGAGAACAAAGTGTAATTAAATTACTATTTTAACAACTGCGTTAATTGAGTTAATACAACTCGAGGATTAAGCTCTGAAAAGCAGAGGGGTTGCTCCTTCGTCATATCAAATTGCTTTTTATCACTCTCT
>CAYNAM010000004.1:0-46456 GCA_964395065.1 uncultured Ventosimonas sp. | reverse complement strand
CATCCTATCAGGCTACTTAGGAACAGCAGAGCAAGGTAGAGAGATTCTAGAGGTAGTTAAACACATAAAGAGCTTAAACCCTAAAGCTATCTATCTATGTGATCCTGTAATGGGACACCCTGAAAAAGGTTGTGTTGTAGCACCCGAGGTCAGCGATTTTTTACTAAAAGAAGCTGTTTCTGCAGCAGACTACCTATCCCCCAATCAACTAGAATTAGACAGTTTTGCAGGACATACACCAAGCTCTCTAACTGACTGTGTTGAAATGGCAAAAAATCTACTAACCTATGGCCCCAAAGCAATCATGGTTAAACACCTTAACTACCCTAGCAAGAAGCCAGAAAACTTTGAAATGCTCTTAGTGACCGACAAAGAAACATGGCATATACAACGCCCCTTATTGGCATTCCCTAAACAACCTGTTGGTGTAGGCGATTTAACCTCAGGAATATTTTTATCACGCTTATTATTAGGAAATACTCTACTTGATGCCTTTGAGTTTTGTGCAGCTGCAGTGCATGAAGTATTACTGGAAACTCAACGACAAGGAAGCTATGAGTTGGAGCTCATTGCTGCCCAAGATAGAATAGCTTATCCACGGGTTAAATTTACAGCAAATAAATTATAACAATCGATCATGTTGCATGAAGCCAAAGAATTGGCTTCATGCAACAATACTTTATTTAACAACTTTTAGGCTTGGTTTACCACGAGGTGGCGAACCATCAGGCTTCGTTGGATCATCATCTTTCTCATCAATCTCTTGATTAAGTAATGGATCATCCTCAAAAAACATTCCATAACCATTCTCTTTAGCATAAATTGCTTTAACCGCTGCAATAGGTGCATAAGGCTTTTGTATGACGCCTGCAAAACGCGCTTCAAAGCTAATCGCCTCATTATCAATAAGCAAATGTTTAACTGCTGAGGGAGAAAGGTTTAAAACAATCTGCCCATCCTCAGCAAACCCTGAAGGAACATTTACATTAGGCGCATTCGTATTTACTAAAATATAAGGGGTACAATTATTATCTAAGATCCACTCATACAAAGCACGAATGATATAAGGGCGATTAGACTTCATGAAGTAGCTCCTACCATTTTTAGTTCTGCCTCAGATAAACTGGCTTTAAAACTTGGGCGATTGAATCCTCTATCCATATAAACCAATAACCCTTTTGCTGCACGAGGTATTTCAATACCCAATAAAGGCAGTCGCCATAAAATAGGCAATAAACAACAATCAGCCAAAGAAAAATCATTGCTTAAAAAATAAGGTTTATCCGCAAATACAGCAGATATGCCAATTAAACTCTCTCTTAACTCTTTACGTGCTGAATTTTGAGCTGTTTGTTTGGCCTTTGGATCTAGTAGCAAATCAACTAAGTTACACCAGTCTCTTTGAATACGATAGATCAATAACCGTTTACTGGCTTTATCACTCGGATAGGCCGGCAACAAAGGGGGATAAGGATAACGATCCTCTAAGTACTCCATAATCACTAGTGAGTTATAAAGTGTTAACTCACGCTCAACCAACATAGGCAGTGTAGCGTAAGGATTCTGCTCTGCCAAACTCATTGGATAATGATTAGAATCTATATCCTTTATTGTTATACTGATGTCCTTTTCTGCTAACACTAATCTTACACGATGCGAATAATGGTCAACAGGGTTCGAATAACAAACAAAATGGGGCGAAGTTCCCATAAACATTTCCTTACATAGCATACCTATGACTAATATTACTTATCTTAGCACTATCATCACTGGAAATACAAAAACTATCGAATAATATGTCCTAGAATATCCATACTCTATCCATCCATTATTAAACGTAATGACCAATCAAAATAATTCCCCAAACAATAAAAATTGTCCAGAGCCCGACAAACTGTGCGGCACTCCCTAAATCTTTAGCATTTTTAGAGAGTTCATGCCTTTCTAACGATATTCTATCCACTACCGCTTCAATCGCTGAATTAAATAACTCAATAATTAATGATAATAAACAAACAGCGACCATCACCGCTTTTTCAACAGCTGCAACGGGCAATAATAAGGCAATAGGTATTAAAACAACACTTAAAAACAGCAATGAACGAAAAGCAGCCTCATTGATAAACGCTGTTTTAAGCCCACACATTGAATACCCTGTAGCATTAACAATTCTTTTAAAGCCACGCGTTCCTTTAAAAGGTGATTTTTCCATTTTGACGTCTTCTCTTAATAAAATACAGAGATTAGTTTAACTGCTCTATGAGATAACAAACAATAGCAATCATTCAAATAATAAATACAGTATTAATTAATAGAAAAATAGTTACATTAAACCATAACAACCACTCTTAATCGTACAATGACATGACTCACCAAAAAACTCATTAATTTTACTTGCTATATACCTTGTAATAAGGTGCAATAACCCATATATAAAAACTCTATTTAAGCGAAATCCATATATAATATAGCTAACCTATACGAACCAACCATTCACTAGCCAATACCATCAACTTACTTAGCAATACTTAAAAACACCATGACAACACAAGACATAACCCAACGTTTTTTATTTGAAAATTTGGATGCAAAAGGCGAATTTGTATCTCTAGAACAAAGTTACCTCGAAGTATTAAAGCGCCATAACTACCCCCCCGTAGTCGCCAATCTATTAGGGGAGCTACTAGCAGCTAGTGCTCTTCTTTGTGGCACATTAAAATTCGATGGTATATTGGTATTACAAATCCGCTCTGAAGGGCCTCTGCCTTTACTAATGGTCGAATGCAATAGCCAACGAGAAATACGCGGTATAGCCCGTTATGAAAAAGAACACATTCATAATAATATGACGCTAAATGAGCTAATGCCTAATGGTATTTTGACATTGACAGTCGACCCTACTCAAGGAAAGCGCTATCAAGGTGTTGTAGCACTTGAAGGAGACTCTCTTTCTACAAGCCTTTCTAACTACTTTGCAAGCTCAGAACAATTACCTACTTATTTCTGGTTATGTGCTGATGGACAGAAAGCAGGAGGAATGCTTATCCAGTCTCTTCCCGAAGAAAAGCAACATGATGCCGAGCAAAGAAATGCAACGTGGCAACACCTCACAACCCTTGCAAACTCACTAACAACTGATGAGTTTTTATCAACACCCCACGCAACGCTTTTACATCGCCTCTATCATGAGGAGGATATTCGTCTCTTTGAGCCGCAACCAATAAAGTTTCAGTGCAGTTGCTCACGTACAAGATCTGCTAATGCGCTAAGCAGCCTGGGATTAGATGATGCATTAGCACTCATTGATGAGCAAAAAGGCCATATCGTCATTGATTGTCAATTTTGTAATCAGCAATATATATTTGATAAAGCTGATGTTATTCAGTTATTTAAGAATGGTAGTAGCGTCTCACCCTCAATGACAAAACACTAGCCATGACAAAAAAATAAAACACCTTCTAATATATCTGCTAAGCTGTTGGGAAAACAATATGACAAACTCCCATCAGCAATTAAACAACTTCATGATGCCCTGCCCATTTATTTATAGAAAGGATATGTTAATTAATTTGTTAGCCAAAATCATACGTACCTTTCTTTATGGGGCTTCCAAAACCAGAAAATGACTGACCTATCACTCAAAAAAGGGAGAAGAAAACTACCAATTTATCATTAAAACCGAATTTCCCTTTATTGATACCCTACTCGAGTACAGAGGTTTTTTAAATCAAACACTATAGACTCATTAGTAAATCTCTCTATATTCGATAATACTACTAATTATCCATATTACAAAAATCAGGATATTTATGCTATAATGTTAAAAGAGAGTATTATCGCTAACTTATTTTAAGGTGTTTTGTTTTTATGATTAACGCCACAAGACAAACTCTTGGCGCCTTTTAGACGCACAGCTAGCTTATCAGCCAGTCATGAACACATAAATAATATTCTCTTCTTCTTTGTTCAATTGTGTCTACTTCAATTTAATCATTAGATTGCCACTTGTCTTGTTTCACCTTATAGAGGAAAAAATATGCCTGTGGATTTAATATCTACCCACAATAAAGAATTAAAAATTAATGATATTACCATCATTGATAATAAAAAGTTAAAGAAAGCAGTTGCCGCTTCAGCTTTAGGCAATGCAATGGAATGGTTCGATTTTGGTGTTTATGGCTTTATTGCTGTCACCCTTGGTAAAGTTTTCTTTCCTGAAACATCAGGTTCAACTCAGATATTAGCCGCGCTAGCCACATTTGCTGTTGCCTTTATCATTCGTCCTGTCGGGGGAATATTCTTTGGCTTGCTGGGGGATAAACTTGGACGCCAAAAAATACTGGCAACAACCATTATCATTATGGCTATCAGTACTTTTTGTATCGGTCTCATTCCTGGCTATGCAACAATCGGTATCTGGGCGCCTATACTATTACTGTGTTGTCGACTATTACAAGGTTTCTCCACGGGTGGAGAATACACAGGGGCAACCATTTTTATTGCTGAATACTCACCTGACCGTAAACGTGGTTTTATGGGAAGCTGGTTAGATTTTGGCTCTACGGCAGGCTTTTTACTTGGAGCAGGGCTCGTTACACTAATTACCCATCTTCTTGGTGATGAAAAAATGCTTGAATGGGGATGGAGAATACCTTTTCTTCTTGCAGGTCCTCTTGGTCTAATAGGACTTTACCTAAGAAGTAACATTGACGAAACGCCTGCATTTGAAAAAATGCAAGAGAAGCAACAGTCAGATGCTGAACACGGTATCAGCAAAATATCACTTAAAGAGATTGTTATTCACCACTGGAAACCTCTCCTCATCTGCATGGGGCTTGTCATCGTCTGGAATGTTACCTATTACATGCTATTAACCTATATGCCAAGCTATCTCAGCAGTAACCTTAACTACTCTGAAAGCCATGGAGTGATCTTAATTATTGTTATTATGATCTGCATGCTATGTGTACAACCTTTTATTGGCCTCCTCAGTGATAAGATTGGTAGAAAACCGCTTATTACTATTGCTTCATTTGGATTATTTTTCCTAGCAATCCCTAGCTTTCGTCTAATTATGCATGATGACGTTATCTACATTTTCACAGGACTTATGATTCTTGGTGTACTCCTTAGTTTACTCACAGGCGTAATGGCTTCTACCTTACCGGCACTTTTTCCTACAAGTATTCGTTACAGCGCATTAGCCATTTCGTTTAATATTTCAGTTTCATTATTCTGTGGTACCACACCATTAATCGCTCAATGGCTGATAGAAATCACCCAAAACTTAATGATGCCTGCTTATTATTTAATGATCGTTGCAGTAATTGGCTTTGTTGCTATCTCCTTTACCAAAGAAACAGCCAATAAGCCTTTACGTGGTGCTACGCCTGCCGCATCTGATAAAGCAGAAGCTAAAGAGCTGTTGCAAGAGCATCACGATAATATTGAAGCAAAAGTAGAAGACCTTACTGCACAAATTGAGGCATTAACAGAAAAAAGAGAACAACTCATCGAGCAGCACCCTAAGCTCAACTAACACAAAAGGTTAAGGTGTTTTATCGCACCTTAACCTTCCACCCTGATTGACACCCATTCTATAACACTCTAGCATACCTCCTTTAAAAATAAGACACACTATTGTGTTAGGACAATACGATGATAAATGAACATGATAATGAGTTGAATCGGCATCACTCTGCCAGCTCAACGGAGCTTAATAAAAAAATTGACGAACTTCTAAACCTTGCATTACCCAGTGGCGCTAGAGAGCACGCACTTTATAAAGAGCTTTTTTTAGCCGCTACCCGACTTGTTCAAGCTGAACGAGGTCACTGGGATACAAAGATCGCAAAAAACGCTCTCACGGAAATGGAACAAGGTTTTACTCTGCTTGAGCGCTTTAGGCGGCATAGAAAAGTAACTGTTTTTGGGTCTGCCCGGACTCCTGTTACTAATCCACTATACCAACAAGCAAAAGAGCTAGGAAGATTATTAGCTGATAATGGCTTTATTGTCATCACTGGTGCTGGTGATGGTATTATGGCCGCTGCACATGAGGGAGCGGGAGAAAATAATGCCCTCGGTTTTAACATAAAACTGCCTTTCGAGCAGCATGCCAATAAAACTATGAGAGAAAGTGATGCTCTTGTTACCTTCCAGTTCTTTTTTATTCGTAAATTATTTTTCGTTAAAGAAACAGAAGCTATTGTATTATGTCCTGGCGGTTTTGGCACTTGGGATGAAGCAATGGAGGTTCTAACTTTAATCCAAACAGGAAAAACACCACTGATTCCCGTCATTATGTTAGAAACACCTGAAAGCTCCTACTGGAAAGATGCTATACACTATTTTGAAAAACACTTAAAAGATGAGCATTACATTGTGCCAAGCGATATGAAGCTTATGAAGCTTGTGCATACCCCAGAAGAAGCAACACAGGAAATATTGCAGTTTTATAAAAACTTTAACTCAAGCCGATGGTTTAAAGAAACTTTCGCTCTGCGATTAAATCATGCATTAACAACGGAAGCATTAGCTTATATTAATGAAAACTTCAAAGATATTAGCACTAGCCAGTTTACACAACAAGCCTACGATGAAAGCTTTAAAGAGAATGAATTTAAACACTTAACATACTTACTCTTTTCTTTCACAGGCAAGCTACATGGTCGACTCCGAGAACTGATCGATTATATTAATCTACCTCAAAACTGGTCTCACTAATCTCATTTCAAATACAAAAACCTAGTGAATCCATTAACTTCCTAGGTTTTTATTAATTTATCCCCATGACCTAACGCATTTTAAAATAATCATAATGCAGACACTCGGTACTTATATTTTTACGCTTTAACAACCCTCTTATAGCATCCAATAAAGATTCAGGCCCACAAAACCAAATGCTCAATCCCCTCTCATTCTCAGCAATACATTGATCCAGCTGCTCAAGTAAGTCGTTCTTTTTTAAAGAGTTAACATAATGCAAATCAACCTGTGCCTGTTGACAAGTAGCGGCTAAGTTATAAGGAAATTGTTGAGAAAGTTCACCCTTTGCACAATACCATAACCCAATATGACGATTATTGTCATGATAATGTGCTAGCTGATTAAGATGAGTAATAAAGGGAGTGATCCCTATGCCTCCCGCAATATAGAGATGCCTTGACGCATCGTCATGAAATGTTAACTCACCATAGGGACCTTCTACTGTTACGGTTTGCCCCACCACAAGAGTTGTTCTCAAGTCGTGAGTAAAATCACCTAATGCTTTAATTGCAAAGTGCATAATCCCCTGATTACCATCAAAAGAGATAATAGAAAATGGGTGAGGCTCAGAGCTATGTTCAAATATGAGAAAAACAAATTGCCCTGCTTGATAATTAATAGGTGTTAATAATGCCAATTTAACAACCATAACACGATCACTCTGCAAATTTATAGCTTCAATTGTTGCCTTTACTTTTCTACGATGCCCTATCAACTGTAATAAAGCAATACAAGCACTAATACAGCCAACCAATACAAACAACGACAATAAAAAACCTGAAGGTGTTTTAAACCATTCGCCTTTAAGTTGAATAGTTGCTGCATGATAAGCCACAAATAAATAAACAAGGGGAAATAGTTTATGCGTTAAACGAAATAACTTATATGACAGCTTATAAGCCAACGCAATAACAATTAAAGTAACCACCACATAGAAAATATAATCCACCATGGTATTACCGAGCTTTATGAGATAAACCTCAAAAGCCGATAGTGTGCTACGCTGTCCTTTATTAGCAGGCCGTACGATCACATAAAAATCCTTTAACCAATGAGGCGCTTTCTTAAGTAGCCAATGGATAATGATAAAGAAAAGGCAAAAAATACCTGCCGACTTATGAATAAAATAAGCTTTATCCAGCCCCTTTAACATTTTACTTACAAAACTAAAACGTGCCGCTAAGATGACTGCCAGTGTCATCAAACAAAAAGCCAATGTACCACTTAAGTAAATAAGCTGTTTACGTAGCGAGTATAAAGAGTAATCATTAAGTAGATATACAAATCCAGGCGAACAAACATAAATCAGAAGGCCTATTATTAAAAAGCCAACAACCCAACGATTGAAATATTTCATGAATATCCTCTCTATGGACAATTGTGTACATCACAAATAGGCAATGTAAAATTGGTAAGTATCACGTCTTTGTCTATATTTATTATTTAAGGTTTAATTTCAATCAACGTGCCGTCTTTCACTAAGCTCCATACTTCTTTCATATCCCAATTCATCATAGCGATACAACCATCAGTCCAATTTAACCCCCGAAAATACCATTCTGGGTACTCTGGATCAATAGGTGTTCCATGAATCATGATCATACTACCTGGAGAGACACCTTGCTTTTTAGCCTGAGCGACATCACGTGGATTAGGATAAGAAATATGCATAGCTAAATTGAACTTGCTACTCTGTTTACGCCAATCAATCCAATACAACCCTTCAGGCGTCCGCTTATCCCCTTCCATCACCTTATGGCCAACCGGCTTTTTACCTAATGAAATATTGTATGTTTTGATTATGTTTTTACCACTCATTAAGTATAACTTACGCTTTGACTTTTCAACTAAAACTTTATCAATAACCGGCTTGATATTTGTTGTTGTAATCACGCTTGATTGAGCCATACCTTCATTGACCCAAAAACCACTACAAATCAAAAACACTAAAATAAATAAAACGTTAAACAAGCGACGCATTACAAATAAACTTCCTAACAGAAAACCAGCATCAATGCTTAAAAAGCAACGCATTGTAATGCTTTAACTGATGATATAAAAGTAGTTAATCAAAAATATATCCATTTCTTTCACTTTTGCTATTGAATGCGATACTACTCCACCTATAAAATGGTTCTTTTATAACCTCATTTATGTGAACATAACATGCGTACTAGTCAATATTTACTCCCCACAGTGAAAGAAACACCTGCTGATGCAGTGGTTATCAGCCATCAATTCATGTTACGTGCTGGCATGGTTCGTAAGTTAGCAGCTGGCCTTTATACATGGTTACCACTAGGCTTACGCGTTTTGCGTAAAGTAGAGAAAGTGGTCAGAGAAGAAATGAACGCCATTGGCGCACAAGAAATTCTTATGCCAGCTGTACAACCGGCAGAACTGTGGATTGAATCAACACGATGGGAACAATATGGTCCTGAGCTTTTACGCCTTAAAGACCGACATCAACGTGAGTTTTGTTTTGGCCCTACCCATGAGGAAGTTGTTACTGATTTAGTACGCAATGAAGTCAGTAGCTACAAACAACTGCCCCTAACACTTTACCAGATTCAAACTAAATTCCGTGATGAAATACGACCCCGCTTTGGTTTAATGCGCGGACGTGAGTTTTTAATGAAAGATGCTTACTCGTTCCATGCTGATCAAGCATCACTACAACTCACTTATGATGATATGTACCGTGCTTACTCGAATATTTTTAGCCGCTTAGGGTTAGATTTCCGTCCTGTACAAGCAGATAATGGCTCTATCGGTGGTTCTGGTTCACACGAGTTCCATGTACTCGCTGACTCTGGTGAGGATGATATCGTATTCAGTGACTCATCAGATTATGCAGCCAATATTGAAAAAGCTGAAGCTATTCCTCGTGAAACTAGCCGCGCCACACCAACACAAGATATGCAATTGGTTGATACACCTGATTGCAAAACAATTGATGCCTTGGTTGAACAATTTAAATTACCCATTGAAAAAACAGTTAAAACTTTAATTGCAAAAGGGTCAGAAGAAAATACATTAGTAGCCTTAATTATAAGGGGTGATCATCAGCTCAATGAGATCAAAGCTGCTAATCATCCATTAGTCGCCACGCCTCTTACGTTTGCGACTGAAGAGGAGATAAGAACGACTATTGGTGCAGGTCCTGGTTCATTAGGCCCTGTTAATTTGCCTATCCCTTGTATTATTGACCGCTCTGTTGCCATGATGAGTGACTTTGGTGCAGGTGCCAATATTGATGATAAGCACTACTTTGGTATCAACTGGGAAAGAGATCTAGCTTTACCTGAAATCGCCGACTTGCGTAATGTGGTTGAAGGTGATCCTAGCCCTGATGGCAAAGGTTCACTCGTTATTCGACGCGGTATCGAAGTAGGTCATATTTTCCAACTTGGTACTAAATACACCCACTCGATGAACTGCACTGTGCTAGCTGAAAACGGTAAACCTCTTGAACTCACGATGGGATGCTACGGTATTGGTGTATCGCGTGTGGTTGCTGCGGCAATTGAACAAAACTATGATGACCGTGGTATTTTATGGCCAGATGCAATGGCACCCTTTCAAATAGCTATTGTGGCTTTAAAATATGAAGATACTGCTATCAAAGAAGTCGCTGATAAACTCTACAACGACCTAAATCAACTCGGTTATGAAGTACTTCTTGATGACCGAGATAAGAAAACCAGCCCTGGAGTTAAATTCTCAGACATGGATCTTATTGGTATTCCACACCGCGTTGTTATCAGTGACCGTGGACTCAAAGAGGGCCAGCTTGAGTATAAGAACCGTTGCGAATCAGCGTCTAAAAACTTACCATTGGCAAATATTTTAGACGAACTAAAAGCACTGATTAAATAATCTAATAAAAAAGGCTAGTATGACTAGCCTTTTTTATTAACGCTTCTTTAACCAATAACTATAAATACCATCGACTATCTCTTCATGAAGTAATTGATTGGCTGACAGTTTAGCAAAACTTCTAAAATCTCGCTGACTACCTGCATCCGTGGCTATGACCTTTAATACATCACCCGTATTTAAATTTGCTAAAGCTTGTTTTGCCTTTAGCAAAGGTAATGGGCAAGCAAGCCCCGAAGTATCTAAAACGTCATTAACTGTAATATCTATCATTAAAAAACCTATTGTAAAAACTGTTTCACTGTTTCTTGCATGGCACGGATTTCTTTTGCTTGCTGATCGATAATAGCCACTTGCTGAAAACTATTACCTGCCTTTTGACGCGCAAACTTTAACTGCTCAAGAGCCGCATCAAAACTCCCTGTTAAGGCTAAATAGTGCGCTTGGGCTTGGTGTACACCAATAATATCCCCTGCTTTACCTCTAACTTCAACCGCCTGACTCCAAATATCAGGATCATTGGTGCGAGTTCGTACTAATTTTTCCATGACTTTATTAGCCTGTGTATAGGCTTTTTGTTTCATCAATAAATCAACATAAACCTTAGTAACAGGATAACTATTAGGGTTAGCCAGTAACAGTTTTTGAATGCGTTGATTAGCATCCATTAAATCACTTTGATAAAAATCTAAATCAACATAAGCTAAGTTATAAAATATATTGTCAGGCGATTTTGCTAATAGCTGTTTAAGTATATTACTCGCAGCGGATAGATTATTATTTTTTAATAATGAAATGGCTAATCCATATTGTAATACTTCATCATTGGGGTTATTTTCAAGTAAGCTTCTAAACAAACGGACACTAGAACCTGGGGTTTCTTCAAATACAGACTGTATTCTTGCGCGCACCAGCGAATACTCTAATGTGTTTTTTGTTCCATTTTTAGGGTAGTTCTCTGCCCTATTTCTTGTGTCAGCAATACGGGACTCCGTCAATGGATGAGTAATTAAAAACTCTGGTGGTATCTGTTGAAAACGGTATTTTTTCATCAATATCTCAAACAAATCAGGCATTGCTTGTGCGTTATACCCTGCTTTTGCTAGTGTTTCAATACCAACACGATCAGCCTCTTGCTCATTGGCACGAGAAAAACTCATCATATTTTGATAAGCAGCTGCCTGTGAGCCTAAAATAGTTGCCATTCCTGCATCTGGACTTCCAGCAGCAGCCGCGACAATACCAACCAACAATGCAGTCATCATGGGAATCTGTAATTGTTGTTGTGCAGCAATCCCTCGAGCAAAATGACGCTGAGATAAATGAGCTAACTCATGGGCTAATACCCCCATAAACTCTGACTCATTCGGCGCCGATAAAAACAACCCACCATTTATCCCAATGATACCACCTGGTGCTGCAAAAGCATTTAATTCAGCATCTCTAATTAAAATAAACTCTAAACATCTATCCTGTAAACGGCTACTTTGTGCTAAGCGATTAACTTTTGTTTCTATAAACTCTTTAGATAAAGGATCATTAATGCGCGGAACCTGCGATCGTAATAAACTTAACCATGCACGACCTAATTGATACTCCTCTTGTGGAGAAACAATTGACGATGAAGCGTCCCCTAAAGAGGGTAAATCATCATAGGCTAGCACTGGTAAAGCAGTTATTACCCCCAAACTTAGCAAGAGTGCTTTACCTAAAGACTTCATAATTCCTCTGTATAAAATTAAATGCTGTTTATCCTAATCAATTGACGTGACATTATAAAGCATTAATATGTTACCCATTATATTCAATTAAGGCCCTATAGGAAGCTTTCTCTTATGCATTGATTTATTATAAGTATCCACTATTTTATTAAACGCATCAGAAGAAACAGACTCTCCCTGTAAAAAGGCATCAATATCTTCATAGGAAACGCCATGCGCTACTTCATCAGGCAAACTTGGTTTTAAATCCTCCAAGTCTGCTGTTGGTATTTTATTCACTAAATTATCTGGCGCCCCAAGATGATGAGCAAAGGCTCTGACTTGGTTTTTTACCAACCCAATCAATGGGCCAATATCAAAAGCACCATCACCAAACTTTGTATAAAACCCCATCACTGCTTCAGCAGCATGATCAGTACCAATGACTAAACCATTATAAGCTCCTGCTACTGCATATTGTGCCACCATGCGCTCACGCGCCTTAATATTACCTATAACAAAGTCTCTTTTATCTTCATTTACTGTTTGTAGTACATGAACCGATGAAACCATCCCCTCCACACTCGGGGCTATATTAATAACCTCACAAACATCAGGCTTAATAACGTCTATAGATTGCATCGCTTCTGCTTCATCAGCTTGTTGCTTATAGGGCAGACGTACCGCAATAAAACGATAGCTTGAATCACCTGTTTCTTCTCTTAACTCATTAATGGCTTGCTGCGTCATCATTCCAGCAGTGAGCGAGTCAACCCCTCCACTGATACCCAATACATAAACTTTTAATCCTGACTGCTTTAGTATATCTTTTAAAAACTGAATACGTCGATTTAACTCAACAATCAACTCTTGTTCTGTTTTAAATGAGGGGCAAACGTTTAATGCTTGAGCAATCGCTTGTTGTATTTCTAATGAATTTGCCATGATTACTCTCCAGACTTATTCTTCAACATTAAATACATGCTTTAAATAACTTACAAAGCTTGCATCACGACATTGTGTTTTACCTGGCGAATCTGAAATTTTGGCCACAGGCTGCCCATTACAACTGACCATTTTAATGACCATATTAGTCGGTGACACTCCATCAATATCGCAGGTTAAATTAGTACCTATACCAAAGCTAACATTAATTCTATCCCTTAATTGTCTAAAAATAGAAAGTGCTTTAGGAAAATTTAGACCATCCGAGAAAACCAATGTCTTTGTTCTAGGATCGATACCTAATGATTTATAATGAGCAATCGCCTTTTCAGCCCAAATTATTGGATCACCTGAATCATGGCGTAGCCCATCAAATAATTTCGCAAAATACAAATCGAAATCTTTTAAAAAAGCATCCATCGTAATACAGTCGGTTAATGCGATACCTAATAGACCCCGGTATTCTCTCACCCAACAATCAAGCGCGGCTATTTGGCAATCTTTCAATCTAAAGCCGAGTTGCTGGTGAGCCATAATCCACTCATGTGCCATGGTTCCTAAGGGTCTGATATTAAACTTCTGTGCTAAATGAACATTACTGGTGCCAACAAAGTTACCTGGAAATTCTTTAGCCAGAATATCTACAACAGAATGTTGAGCTTCGTAGGAAAAACGGCGACGTGTACCATAATCAGCTAATTTAAATTCTTTAAGCTCATCATCACTAGCCATCTTGGTTAAACTATCTAACTTTTCATACAAACGGTCATTGACTTGTTGTATCTCAACATTAGGATAACGTGCTTTATTTCGTACCTCACTAATAATGGCTAACAAGGCTATTTCAAATAACACAATGTGTAACCATGGCCCCTTTAAGGTAATACTTAACTGACCATTTTCAGTAGCTACTGTTACATAGCGTGGATTAAAACGAAACAACCGTAAAAACCGAATATAATCTGGCTTTAAAAATTTAATATGCGCTAAATAATTTTGTTCATCTTCTGTTAGCTGTAAATCAGCTAACTCTTCTATTTGCCTTTTAATTTCTGGAATGTACGCTGTAAAATCTTCTTGATCTCGACAACGAAACTCCCACTCAACCTCAGCATTGGGATAATTATGTAAAATAGCTTGCATCATACTTAATTTATAAAAATCAGTATCTAAAATGCCTCTAATAATATGTTGAGAGAATATACTACTCGTCATTATTTATCCCCTGATTAGTAATTGATCTAATGCAACTATATCATTACAAATAGTCACACCAGACTGTTGCATTTCAACAAGTGCACTTTGTTTGGTCGAGTCAGCGATGGCACGCGTTGCCTCTAACAAAACAATGACCTGAAAACCGGCTTTAGCAAGTTGAAGTGCCGTATTTTTAACACAATAATCTAAAGCTAATCCACCAACAAGTACACACTGTATCTCTTTTAGCTTCAAAAATTCAATAATACCTGTTGATAGCTTTTCATTTAAATCATGATAACAAGCGCCATAAGGGTGCATATCAGGCTCAATCCCTTTCCAAACAAAAAAGTCATAATCATTTACTGCAGGCAAGCCATCTAACAATTCAAATCCTTTTGTTCCTAAAATACAGTGAGCCACCCATGTTAAATCGGCATTAGGATAAGGTAATGGCTGCAACATTTCATCTGGCCTGTCAACAATCCAAACAGCCTCAGGACTATGTGCATCTTTGCTCCCAACTCTGATTGTCGCCCGCTTCGCCATTTCATTTAGTGCAGACACTATTTGGTCTCCACCAACAACAGGAAGCTCTGTAGGGCAAAGTGGTGTAAAACCCTTTTGTGCGTCTATATCAAAACTAGCGATTCTCATATTACTCACCCTAGCAGTTATAAATAATTATTCCGTTAACATCTATAAAAATATTTTCTAATAAAAAACAAAAAACCTGATAATTTTATATATCAGGTTCTAGAATCTCACTTGCGACTATTACTATTGACCCGCTGAAAAATCATAACTCATATTAGGCATAGGACGCTGTAAATAATAACCTTGAATATAATCTGCCCCCGCTTGCCATAGAACTGATAGAACACTGGCTGTTTCCACATAAGGCACAATAGTTTTTCTCTTAGACTCCGTTAGCTTATTAAGCAAATTTGTTAACGCATCAACGCCTTCAGGTTTACGTAAGGCCTGAACCAATACTGGAGCAACTTTTACAAAAGTCGTATTTAAATGATTTAGCGTTAACAATGAATTTTCGTCCTTACCAAAATCGCTGATAACTGACTGGCAATTCATCTCGTTTAAACCATTCACTAGTCCTTGAGCTTGTTTTAAATAAGTGGCTGCATCCCCTTCAGAGAATTCAATAATTAAACATTCAGGGGGGAGTTTAGTTGCAACAAATAATTTTTCCAACCAGCCTAATAATTGCTCATTCTTTAATGTATCAGCACCAATTTGTACAAATACTCGTGGCTTATGGCCAGCAGCACGCATGCTTGCGACTTCTTTCAGCGAGTTTACAATCACCCAACGGTCAATTTGTTCAGCCATTCCCGCAGAGGAAGCAACCTCTAATAGTTGCATTAAAGGTAACTCCTTACCTTCAGCATCAAGCATTCTTAAACGCGCCTCATAGAGTTCGTAAGATTTTCCCCGTAAACTAACAATCGGTTGATACAATAATTTTAATGATTCTTGTTGTAATGTTTGCTGTAATGTAGCAAGCAAGTCGCCCTGTGAGGCAGCCTTTGCCAACTCTTCAGCAGGATCATATACTTTAATTGAATTAACACTGGTTACTGACTCTACACTACGGTGCGCTCTATCCATCACTTCTTGTGGATTTGTTGAATTTTTATCAAAATCAGCAACACCCACAGAAATTGTAATTTGAATAGAGAAATCATTCACATCAAAAATAATCTCTGTTACTTTTTCTTGTAATGCTTTAATACTATCGATCAGTTCATTTGACTTCTTATTAGGTACCAATACAACGAAGGCATCGTCAGAAAGTCTTGCCAAACTTTCACCATGACAAAAATACTCTTTTAATAAATTTGCAAAACTTACCAGTAAAGCATCTGATCCTGTAATACCAATCTGTACAGATAATGCATCAAAATTATCAATATGGATATACAACAATGTTGCTTTAGAGTCAGCCGATTTTATATGGTGCATCGTATTATCAAGCAATGTTGATAGATACGCGCGGTTGTGTAAGCCTGTTAGAGAGTCAAGACTGCTCATCTCACGGATCTTTTCTTCTAGAAGATCATGATCGAGCCCCTCATCTTGCTGTTGTCTAATAATGACTTGCATACATTCCTCACCATCATAAGAGGCGGGATATGTAGTAATTACAATTGGAAACTTTGAACCATCTTCTTTAATGCCACGACAAACCAACGTTGACTCAACACGGTGCTTAAACATATCCTTTAAATCATTTGGATTATCCGCTGACACAAGATCAATAATTGATAACCCCTCCATATCTGACTTATCATCATAAGCAAACATATCTGCATATGCCTGATTAATATAAATATGCATACCTTCATGAATATAAGCAATGGCATCCACTGAAGAATCAAGTAATAGATTACAGCGCCGTTCGGACTCAGATAGTTTTTTCTCAATTCGCACTAACGAGCGACGTCTAATTAAATTATAAAGCTCATGTTGGGCTACTAATAAAAGCAATTCATCGCTAACGTCTAACGACAGCACACTTTGAACACCCTTTTTCAGATAACTAATAATTTCCTGCTCATCAGTAGCTAATGTAGGCTCAATAAGTTGAAGAAATGGTATATCTAAATGCTTTGACCGAATTAATTGCAGTAGTGCCAATGAATCATAGTTCTCATTCATAGAGGTTGCAATAATCAAATCCCAAGACTGATCAAGTACAGAACCTGCATCCGTCGCGGATGCTATTCTATGTAATCTAGTCGCATACCCCGCATTACGAAAAATGGCAGCGAAACGCTCCGCCTCGTTAGGCGAATCATCTAGAACTAATAAACGAAGATTTTTTGTTTCCATAATTACTCATCTTGTGCTTTCTTTAACCAAGCACAACAACTTACTTTTACTCATACGTAAACTATAATACTTAGCCATTAATAACAATTTATATCCTAATCTTAAAGCGATGCTATTAAAAGCCTTGAAATTATAGCACAAAGACCATCATATAAAACGAGCTCTTTAGATTAGAATGCCTTCTTAAGTCAATTTTTCCTATACTTTAGCAGAGATATTTCCTAAGCGCTGCCCCACTCTTGTAACACTCAATCGTGCAATGTCTACAGCCCAATCCACCATACCTTCCTCAAAAATAACAATAGCGGTTGAACCTAATTTAAAACGACCTAACTCATCACCTTTCTCTAAAACAATAGGTTTTCGACTACTTTCATCATATCGTGTTACTTTAATGACTCTCTTGGGCGGTGTCACCAACCCGGCCCAAACTGTTTCTATGCTAGCAACTATCATAGCG
Source organism: uncultured Ventosimonas sp. (assembly GCA_964395065.1). GTDB lineage: Bacteria > Pseudomonadota > Gammaproteobacteria > Pseudomonadales > Pseudomonadaceae > Entomomonas. The sequence continues at coordinate 28,654 of CAYNAM010000004.1, read as the reverse complement.
CCCACCAGCACAACTGCCATTTGCCCATAAGCCGTATCAAAGAGACAAACCACACGTTCATTACGCGCAAACAATCCTGAAACATTTTCAGCCGTCGTCTGATTAACAGAAAACAATTGCCCAGGTACGTAAATCATCTCTTTTAAAGTACCTGTAACAGGCATATGTACTCGATGATAATCACGGGGCGATAAATAAACTGTTGCAAAACTACCATTTACAAAAGAAGAGGCTCTTTCTGTATCCCCTCCCAATAAATCAACTAAACTATAATCGTGTCCTTTTGCCTGTAGAATACGTCCATTCGTTATTACACCTATTTCACTGATAGCTCCATCGGCTGGGCTGATAACGCTATCAGCATCTAAGTCTAGAGGGCGTGCTTTCTCTTTTAAGGGACGTGTAAAAAAATCATTAAAGCTTTTATATTCGTGATAACTTTCAGCAACCGCCTCACTCATATCTACTTGATAACGATCAATAAAGCAACCAATTAATTTATTCTTAATCCAAACCACTTCGCAATCAGCTAGAGAACCTACAAGTCTCGATAATAAATGTTGAGGTATTAAGTATTGTATAATAATAAAAAATCGTTTTTTAAAAGTCATTTAATTTTCCACATCTGTATTAGGATGATTACCCCACTCAGACCACGAGCCAGCATAAGCCTTGATATTATATCCAAGTGACTTAGCAACGAGGTAGGTAAAGCCAGATCGATGATGAGATTGGCAATGTGTCACCACTTCCTTATCTTTAGTAATACCCAATGAGATTAGACATCTTTCAATATCACTGCGAATTCGCAGACCATTAGCTTTATCCATTGCATCCGTCCATTCAAAGTTAATAGCACCAGGGATATGACCACCTCTAGCAGCTAAAACTTTTTCTCCATCATATTCAGCATCAGAACGAGCATCCCAAATAACAAAATCACTAGCCCCTAAACGCCCTTGAATATAGTCTAGCGTTGCCGTAGGCTGCTCATTAATTACAAACTCAACAGACGTTTTTTCGGGTTTTACGGGAATATCTGTAGAGAGAGGATATCCCTCCTTCATCCATGCATGTAAGCCACCATTCAGATAATGGTAATTTTGGTGTCCAATGCTATCTAATATCCATATAAATCGACCAGCCCAACCTCCGCCCTCATCATCATAGACAATATAGGTTGAATTCTCTGAATGTCCTAACTGCGCTAATAATGATTGTAATACGGATCTATCAGGTAATAATCCCAAAATACCTGATTGAGACTGAATCTGTTTTGGCTCTATATTCCATGCATTGGCTATGTGCCCTTGTTGATAACGTATCGAACTACCAATATCAACCAAAACTATATTGGATGAACACGGCATATCCAAATAATCTTTTGGCTCTATTACCAACGGTAAACCGCTAAGTTGAGACATTAAATATATACCTTAAATAAAAATCTTATCACATTCTATCATAATGATAGATCGCGCATGAAAGTATCGAATATGACTTGTTATTTACAAACATTCTAGATTTATCTTTTATAAGCATCTGTGCTAGCACTAGATAATTCAAGAATGATACCTTTTAAATCCTGCTTTGTTAATTGTTTTTTATACCAAGGAATTAAGTAACCAACTAACTTACCTGACTGTGTAACTCTTCCTCTAAGCTCTAATGCTGCAAATGGCTCTGCTTTTAATAAATTAAGCTTTATTTGAAACTTAAAAGCATTACCAATGCCTTTATAATATTCACTAACAATCAGTTTCTCAGGTCTATTGTCGTTATTTAACGCAAGTAATACCACTTCCAAATCAGAATTTTCAGGAATATTTAAAATAACTCCCTCTAATTGGACAGTACCATCACTCTCCTTATAGAAACTTGACTCATTATTATTTGAGCAAGCTAACAAAGTGATTGCAAAAAAAATACACAGTAAAAGATTTAAGAGTTTTCTCATTTAATTACTTACAGTTTAATTAGTCACAATAAACAACAAATTGACCACTAAAAGCCACCGCCTCTTTACCATCATAAATAACAGAGGTATTTAATGACAACCGACCTTTCGATCGCCGCTTAAAAATTCGCTCAAACTTACTCCACTCAGCGTCACTCGGCGGAATACATTCAATAACTACATCACCTAAAACAGGATAAGGGTAGCTAATCTGTCCATCTTGTATAACAATATGTGCATTTTCAGCGCCTAACTCTTTTAAGCGTAAATGCATCCACCCCCATCCAGCCAGTACAGCGCCACAATAAAGACTACCACCAAAAGCAGAACTCATATGATTTATATTAGGTTGTAATGGCATCGCAAGTGTTAACCGACGATCTTTCCAATCCAATACTTTGACCTGTAATGCTTGAGTAATAGGTATCTGCTTATTTAATACTGATTGTAAATAATCACATGTTTTAACCATTACAAATTCCTTAATTCATCACTAATTCTAAATCATACTAAATTGGGATATGTATGTAGAAACATGCGCCACCCAATGCCGAATCACCAATTTCTAAATAACCACTATACCCCTCTAGAATATCTTGAACAACAGCTAACCCAATACCTTGTCCAGGATTTAAACTATCGCCTCGAACACCGCGCTGCAATACACTCTGCCGCTTAGCAATTGGAATACCAGGCCCATCATCCTCAATTGAAATCACTACCTCTCTCTCAACAAGGTTAGCTGAAATTTTAACCGTAGATAAACATAACCTACAGGCATTTTCCAGTAAATTACCAAACAGCTCCAATAGGGCAGCCTCTTCAGCCTGTAACTTAATGCTATAAGACACATCCGTTTTTATATTAATTTGCTTGTCAGCATAGACTTTATTTAACGTCGCCGTCAAAGAGTCAATCAAAGGCCGCAAACTGATTCGCTTACTTATAAGAGCTCCTTTTCGCTGCGTTGCACGTTGTAACTGATAGCCTATTTGCTGCCCCATTCTATCAATTTGTGATTGCATAATAGTAAGTTGCTGGATAAACCCTGCCTCTTTTCCTTTCATCTCATCAAGTGTATTTTGCAATACAGTTAACGGCGTTTTTAAGCTGTGAGCCAAATCACCTAATGTGTCTTGATAACGCTCTCGTTGCATTCTCTCTGTTGTCAACAACCGATTAAGAGAGCGAGTTAATCGATAAATCTCACTCGGAACATTCTCTTCTAATTGCTCTCGTTTACCTGCCTCTATTTCATCTAGTTGATACTTTAATCGTCGCAAAGGACGCAAACTCCACGTCAACCCCACTGCAATTAATGCCAATAAACACACCAGCGCAATAACTAACCACATTTCAAAACGACGTAAAAAAGAAGTACGAAGGACATCATACTCATTAACGGGTTCCATAGTGATAACACTAAAGTCTGGTCCACCTAAGTTGATTTCTTTATCATAAACATAATAATGGCGACCTAACGAATCTGTAGAAAGTCTGAAGTCTGCCTTTCCTTCAGTCGATAGCATTGACTCACCAGAAGAGCGTGCCTTATTCTCTGACAAACCAACACTGGTTGTAATATTTTCTGACCATGCCTTATTATTTTTAGGCTTATAAAAATACCCCAGCTGATTACCAACTTTATTCGTTACCAAGCGTAAATCCTGTAACCTGCTAGGTAATGTTAACTCTCCATCCACCACTTTAGCAGCTGTAATAAGCTCATTTGCTCGCTCTTCCAAACGAACATTAGAAAACTGTCTCACCGCCTGATCAAACGCCACTCGCATAATAGGCATTAATACAACTAAAAAAATACCCAACAAGATAGCGGCACAACAAAGTAAACGAAAACGAAATGATCGAAGCATCAATGACAAGACTCTGAAAACAAATACCCTTGCCCCCTGACCGTTTCAATAGGCTGTATTCCGCATTGACTTTCTAATTTACGCCTTAAACGACCAACGAGTACTTCAATAACATTACTATCACGCTCTTCTTCGTCCTTATAAAGTTGCTCCATTAAGCGCTCTTTTGCAATCACTTGCTGACTATGCTGCATTAAATATTCAAGTAAGCGGTATTCATATGCTGTCAATTGCAAAGGTGTTTCATCACAAAAAGCACGTTTTCTATTTAAGTCAAGCCGTAATGATCCTAGCGTTAAAATCGGTTGAGAAATTCCTGATGCACGCCGATTTAATACATTTAAACGTGCCTCTAACTCTTCAAACTGAAAAGGCTTAACAACATAGTCATCAGCCCCCGTGCTTAATCCCTCCACTTTATCTTGCCAACTTCCGCGAGCGGTTAAAACAAGAATAGGAAAAATATAGTCACTCGCACGCAATTGCCTAATCAACTCCAAACCATTAGTTCCCGGTAAGCCAATATCAATAATTGCAATATCATAGTGATTATTAGCCACAGAGACTAATGCCTCATTTGCATTTGCAACAGCACTTACAATATGACCAACATCCGATAGTCTGACACTTAGATGGTGTCTTAACAGTTGCTCATCTTCTACTATTAATATTTTCATAGATAACCATAATATTTCTTAATTACGAATAAACCCATGCTCTCTAAGCATAGATTCCGTCAACGTAGAGACTTTTTCTTTCCCTTCATTTTTACTCATTGTCAACAAACGCTCTAAATAACGCGCCAACAAATCAACCTCTAAATTAACAAACATCCCCACACTATACGTATTAAAAATAGTTTCTGCTAAAGTCTGAGGAATAATATTTAACTCAAACTCACAATCATCGACAGCATTAACCGTTAAACTCGTTCCATCAACAGTGATCGACCCCTTAGCCGCAATGTATTTAGCAATTGATAGATCAGCTTTTATCTTAAAAAAAATGGAGCGGGCTGCTTGTTTTATTTCAATAATTTTACCTAAACCGTCAACATGACCACTCACAAGGTGTCCACCTAATCGAGTTGTTGGCATTAAAGCTTTTTCTAAATTAACTTGCTGACCTATATTAAAATACTTAAATGTCGTACAGCGCAAAGTCTCACCACTCACATCAGCCCAAAAACTATGGCCTTGCAAGTCGACTACGGTTAAACAAACCCCATTAACTGCAATACTATCACCCAGCTTAACATCTGACAAATCAAGTTTACCCGTCGCTACTTGTACCTTATAGTCACCTTGTAGCGCCTGTAATTGCTGAATACTTCCTACCGACTCAATAATACCTGTAAACATTTCTTTTAACCTTTACTATGATAACGAATACCTAAATTTCTTTTAATAGTAATATATTTATTTTCTTTATATAAAAAAGGCTAAGTTATATAACAACTTAGCCTTTCTATTATGACGAAACTATACCTTTTAGAAATAGGTAGTTAATTCTTTTTTCGCTTCATCTAGCTCTTGCTGGGCTGATAATAATTTCTTTTGCTTTTTAGCAATTTTTTTAGGATCGCCTTTTGCTTGAGCTTCTTTTAACTCAACCTCACGTTCAGCTACTTTCTTTTGCTTTTCGGCAATTTTCTCATTAATGTCTTTTTTTAATGAGGATTCTGTACAATAGGTTTTGACATTAGCTAAAGCGGTCTCTAATCCTTTCTGTTTATAGCTATTACCATACTGTTTAGCATACTCAATTTCTTTTTGTATTTGTTGTTCTTTTAATGCACATCCCCTTTCGGCACCTGCTGCTTGTACTGTGTTAGCTACCAACATAACAGAAGAACTCAACACTAAGATCTTACATAAGTTTCTAATACTAGTATTCATAATCTATTAAATCCTTGATATATTAAACTGCGTCTTTTTACCTTAACCGAATAAACAACAAAAAACCACCTCAATGCTATAAATTGTTTTACATATTATTAACACAACATAATAAAACATCGCAAATTAAAGGTGAAAAACCGCGACGGAACCACTCGTACTAGAAATCACTTTTACCTTATCGCCAACTTTAAACGTTTCGCCTTTCTTCGGAACAATGATAACAGAAAAGACATTCCCGTCACCCTCACGAATAGACAGTTTTAACCCTTCATTTTTTGTTAACTCTCTTTCAACACCTGCCCCAGCAAAACTCCCACCGATAGAACCTACTGCAGAACTAATAACGCGCCCCCACCCATTACCGATGGTACTGCCTAATACGCCTCCTAAAATCGAACCTGTCAGCGTTCCCTTCCAAGAAGATGTACCATCAACATTAACGATTTCAACTTGCTCAACAGTACCAATCAATGTTGTTTGAATACGATTTGCCTCGTTATGGGAATAGGTTTCTTTACCGTTCGATGAGCAACCGACCACAACAACAGATAACATAAAAACAAATAATATTTTTTTAACATACATAATATAAATTTACCAAAATATTGGATAATGACAACTTAGTGTAACGCCTTTGCACTTAAATATTGATTAAAAAAATCATAATATTGTTAACGTTTGTATACTTAATGCATAAACCACTATTTATCGGTAACAAAATGTACTAAAAACTAATTATTTTTAAAGCGATACTGCCCTGTGTTGTCTACCGTTACAGTTAATACCTTATGATTTTTTGCAAACATATCGTATCCTTCTTTCAAATTGAGCCAAAACTTATAAGATGAATGGCGTTGCATTTTACGCATATTATTATCAGTCAATGCAAAAGGATAAGCCTGTACTTGAACCTCTTTTTGACCATTTTTGAAAGCACGATACATTAACGTATAAATCTCTGAGATACGTGAGTTTGTCATGGCATAACAACCGACGGAAGCACATTCGCCATGAACCATTAGCAAACTTCCCGTTCGCCCATGAAAACGGTCATACTCATTAGGATAGCCCAAATTAAAAGACAAATAATAACTACTATTAGGATTTAATGCAGTTGCTGGAACATTATAAAATCCTTCAGGCGACTGGCGATCGCCATTTTTCATTTTCGGGCCAAGCTTTCCTGAAAACTGACAAATATTATATGTTTTGAACAATACAAAATGATCACCCTTTTTGACCCAAACCTCTAAAAGCGCAGGTACTTTAAAAATGCGCAACAAAACAGGATCACCCAACTTTAGCCCTTGCGCACTAAGCTGTCTTTCTAGAGAAGGCGCATACAACTCCATAGCTTTAAAAGCGAGGCGGCTTTCAGGAATAGTTGTTTGCACACTACTTTGCTTTATTGCATTGCCGGCGTCTTGTGTATTTTTCTTTAATACAATAGTTCTTGGCTCTAATGACTGCTCATCTTGTGCAGCAACTTTCTGCAAAAGCAGACCACTTAATAAACAACAACTGACTATCACTATCCATAATCTAGATTTATTCATACACTTAAGACACCACGTAACTTTTTATTAACAATACAATTCTAAAAGATTTTACCCAAATCACTTATAAACAATACCCTTATTACTATTGTAAATGATTTATTGCCTACTATCTCTACTCTTTTTTATCAAATTTATTTATCATCGCCTGTTTATCTGGCATAATTAAAAGTTATTAACAAACAAAATAAGCAAGATAAGCTATTAAAGTAATAAGCGCGAATTAACCAACAGGAATTCAACATGAGTCAAACTACTATATTCACAGATATTAGTATCGCACAACTTATTGAAGAGGCCATACAACGTAAAGAGGGGCACTTTGCGGCTAATGGCTCATTAGTTGTTGAAACTGGCGTGCGCACAGGTCGCTCACCGGCCGATCGCTTTATTGTCAAAGAAGCTAGCACACAAGATAAGATTGATTGGGGAACAATCAACAAACCATTCCCAGCTGATAAGTTTGATGCACTTTGGCAACGTGTTAGCGACTATCTCGCAGAGCGTGACCATTTTGTTTCTCATGTTCATGTTGGTTCAGACATCAATCACTACTTACCCGTAAAAATGACAACTGAAACGGCATGGCATAACTTGTTTGGTCGCTCACTTTTCATCAATCCAGAACAATACAATCCTCGCCATGTCGATGAATGGCAAATATTAAATGCTCCTCACTTTGTTTGTGAACCTGAGCGCGATGGTACGAACTCTGACGGTACTGTTATTATAAACTTTGCTCGTAAGTGCGTATTACTTGCAGGTATGCGTTATGCGGGAGAAATGAAAAAATCGATGTTCTCTGTACAAAACTTTTTACTCCCTGAAAAAGATGTTTTACCTATGCACTGTGCTGCTAATATGGGAGACAAAGGTGATGTCACATTATTCTTTGGTTTATCAGGTACTGGAAAAACCACTCTTTCGGCAGACGAAAGCCGCTATCTGATTGGTGATGACGAACATGGCTGGGGTGTTGGTACCGTCTTTAATATTGAAGGCGGCTGCTATGCTAAATGTATTGATTTAACAGAAAAAAATGAACCCGTCATCTGGCGTGCCATTCGATTTGGTAGCGTGTTAGAGAACGTTATTTTAGATAGCCAAACACGTCAACCTGACTATACTGATGCGAGCCTCACCCAAAACACTCGCGCCTGTTACCCTCGCGAATTTATTGCTAAACGTGCGCCTGAAAATAAAGGTGGCGAACCTAATGCAGTTATTTTCTTAACCTGTGACTTAACGGGTGTTTTACCGCCTGTTTCTATTTTAAACAATGAGCAAGCTGCGTATCACTTCCTATCAGGTTATACTGCACTGGTTGGATCAACTGAAATGGGCTCCGGCGGTGGAATCAAATCAACATTCTCTACTTGCTTTGGCGCACCATTCTTCCCTCGCCCTCCTCGCGAATACGCAGAATTACTCATTAAGCGCATCAATGCTTTTGGTTCTAAAGTTTATCTTGTTAATACTGGTTGGACAGGAGGCGGTTATGGTGTTGGAAAGCGCTTTAACATCCCAACAACCCGCGCTGTTATTGCAGCAATTCAAAGCGGTGCATTAATTGGTGCAGAGACTGAGCATTTAGATATTATCAATCTTGATGTACCTAAAGCCGTTCCTAATGTTGACTCTGCGCTATTAAACCCTCGCAAAACATGGTCTGACACAGCCGCTTATGATACAGCCGCTCGCGAGTTAGCTATTAAATTTATTGATAACTTCAAAAAGTTTGATGTCGCTGAAGAAATTCGTAATGCAGGCCCAAAACTATAACTATCCTTATCCTCTAGCAAAAAACCCTCTTATATAGAGGGTTTTTTTATTCTATCTCATTAATATTCACAATACTCTCTAAAAGTCCTTAGTACTTAGGTTTGGGATGTTGCCAATGCTGACTCATAAAAAACCTACTTACCCATTTAGCAACCTAAATAGTCCCAAAGACTATTTGCAATTTTATCAAATAGTTAGAGAGTTCTGTCTCCTAGCGCTCACATTGTCTAAATAAATCCAGTTTTGGATTATAGACTTGCGTCGCCACATTCATTCCCCCAAGCACAGTATGGAATAAATTATCATGCGAAGCTTCATTATTTTTTGCATAATCCAAAAGACAATCATTGTTTATTTTTTTATCTTGAATAAAATCTTTGGATAGCCAAAAAATCATTGGGATATGAGTTTGCTCTTTTGGAGCAAGTACATAAGGTGTAATGCCATGTAAATATATACCATTTTCTCCCAAAGATTCACCATGATCTGAAAGATAGATCATGGCCGTTGAATATTGCTTCGAATGTTGCTTTAACAGCTCGATGACTGAATTAACGACATAATCAACATTAACTATCGTATTATCATATGCATTAACGAGCTCTTCTTGAGTGCACGTATCAACAGCATTAGTACTGCATGCAGGCGTAAACTTTTCTTGAGCCTTTTGGTAACGCTGATAATAAGCAGGGCCATGACTACCATTCGTATGTAGAACTATAACCGCATTACCTTTTAAATTGGCAATGTATTGATCCAACCCATTCAGGAGCTCGATGTCATCACATAATCCACCTGGACATTTTTCTTTAGGCAAAATCTCATCTAATTTAATAGTGGGGACACGATCACATACATCTTTACAACTAGAATCATTTTCTTTCCATAAAATACTCACCGAAGCACGCTGAAGAATATCTAATAGATTATCTTGTCGCTCTGCAACTGATGCTTCATAACTCTTCCTAGGCATGACAGAAAACATACAGGGAACAGAAACAGCGGTTGCAGTACCGCAGGATCTTGCATTAGTAAAATTAATAATGGCTTGTTTTTGTAATAGTGGGTTGGTTTCTTTGTCATACCCATTTAATGAAAAATTCATAGCGCGGGATGTCTCTCCCACAACCACTATCATTAACTTTTTCTTTTGACCTGGTATATCTTCTAGTCGAGCATCTTCACCAATATGCATAAAAGGAATGCGTTTAAGATATTCACCTTTAGCGTAACTGATGACACTTTGAATATAATTACTGGGAGTAATAAATTTTGTAAACTGAGCATTCGTCTTTTCTCGTAAAAAAAACGCGTACTGATTATAAAGAGGATAGGAGACGGCCAGTAATACCACCAATGAAATAATAATATTTAAAAACCTGTATCCAAGAGTTTTAAATAGAGAAAACTTTTTATTATCCTTAACTAAAATAACCCAAATACTGGGCAATACCGCAAAAACAATTACCCAAACAATCAACTTAACAGTAATCAGTGTTCCTGCTTCTCCTATATTAGTTTGCACCACATTTTGCACCATATCTTTATCAATATAAATGCCATAAAAATAGGAAAAATAATTAGCAAATGCACTACAGAATAAAAACAGGACAATAATTGGTTTTCTAATGTAACTCACGAGAATAATAGAAAACAAAATATTGATAAAACAAAAAATAAAAACAAAAAAAGAGCTGACTAATACATAATCCATAAGACTACTCATCCCTAATAGATGAATAGTCTTACTAAAAAAAGCAATATTTTGGAATAGTGTAAAAAATGCAGCACAAACAATAACAAAAGTTAGATTATTACAAGATAATCTTTTAAAAATAGACATAACGTTACAACTTCTAATAATAAACGATAAAAACCATTTTCCTAATTTACCAAGATTAATGTAAAAAATATGTTCAACTAACCATGGTGATTATCTTTACTTTGGTCTAACGTTTCAAATAAAGCAATCTGTAATCTTGAATGTATCTTAATAAACCAACGCCATAAAATAAATGTTAATGCAATAATGACTACAACCACAATAATCAACGTCTCACGCGAGGGTAAAATAGCAGACGATAAAGCAGATAAGAGCAATAAGATTACAACGATAGATAAGGCAGGAATTAATTCAGCTAATACACGTTGCAAGCGAATATTCCCACCTTTCAAACTCATCTCAGCCAACAACATCGATAAGGCTTTTAACTTACGATAAGCAGCAATTAAAAAAGGTAATGATAATACAACAGTGACACCACAAATAACAGCTTTACGGTAGTCTACATTAACAACCCAACGCCCTAGCCATTGTCCAATCGGCTCAACAAAATAAGCAACACCAAGAAAAATAGCCGTAACCAAAGCTAGATTAACACCCACTTGCATAATAATCTTACGTATCATTCCTGCTAAAACAGCCTTGTCACCATGCAAGCGTATACTATCAACCCATTGCGTATAGGCATTAAACACCTTAGCAATAGGTGAAGGAATAATACTAGCAAGCCCATTAGATAATGGATCGGCTATTTTGATTAAATACGGTGTTGTCAAGGTTGTAATCACAGAAACAGCAACGGCAATGGAGTACAGATAACTGGAAGTAACACCTAACTGAATACCCAAGGTAGCAATAATAAAAGAAAACTCACCAATCTGGGATAATCCCATCCCAACACGCAGTGATGTTTTACCTGTATTACCTGCAATAAATGCTCCCATACCACAAGAAAAAACCTTGCCGATAATAACCGCAAGCGCAATTACAATAATTTCAACAAAATGAGTTTGTAAAATAGTTGGATCAATGAGCATACCAATAGTAACGAAGAATATTGCACTAAACAGGTCTCTAACAGGTTCAATTATTCGCTCAATTTGGGCTAACTGCCTTGACTCTGCCATGATAGCACCAATTAAAAAGGCACCTAGCACCACACTATAGCCAAGATAAATAACAATTAAACAAAATCCAAAACACATCCCTAGTACAGAAATCAATACCATCTCATCACTTTGAAAGCGAGCAATATACGCTAAAATACGTGGCACCATGATAATACCAATAACCAATGATACCACCATAAACAGCGTTAGCTTGCTGATGGTTGCAATAATACCTACTGCATTAATATCACCTTTTGAAACAGCAATTCCAGATAGAAGAGCAATAATACCAATACCTAAAATATCCTCTACAATAAGCACTCCAAAAATGAGCTGAGCAAAACGCTCATGCTTCATTTTTAAATCACTCAAGGCTTTAATAATAATGGTTGTCGAAGAAACAGCTAAGATAGCGCCTAAAAATATGGAGTCCATACTACCCCAACTAAAGAAGCGCCCTATTTCATAGCCTATCCAAATCATCACCACAATTTCTAATAATGCAGCAATAAAGGCAGTTGCACCAACTGAGAATAATTTTCGAATACTAAACTCAAGCCCCAATGAAAACATTAAGAAGATAACACCTAACTCTGATAACGTTTTAATGCTGTCTTCATCATGAATAAGGCCAGGCTTAAACAGATAAGGGCCAATTAAAAATCCAGCTACGATATAGCCTAATACCACTGGTTGCTTCAATCGGCTAAAAATAACAATTGATACGCCAGCAAAAAGCATTAAAATAGCTAAATCTTGGAGAAAACTAGTAGCACTATGCAATGTGGCCTCCTAAAAATACTTTATTTACAAATAACAGCCCTATATTCTAATAGAAAAACAGCCTAAGATGTTATAAACATTTACAATCATTGCCCATAAGGAAACTAATCCAATATGCAAATTCCAAGTAACTCAGAGCTTTCCATGTCAGTTCTCATGACACCCGATATGGCTAATTTCTCTGGTAACGTTCACGGTGGCACAGTGCTTAAATTATTAGATGAAGTTGCCTATGCCTGCGCAAGCCGTTATGCAGGTTGCTACACCGTTACCTTATCTGTTGACCAAGTAACCTTCAAAGCACCTGTTTATGTAGGTGAGTTGGTACATTTTCTTGCATCCGTCAACTATACCGGTAACACCTCCATGGAAATAGGCATTAAAGTAGTTACTGAGAACATTAAAGAGCGTAGCGTTCGTCATACCAACAGTAGTTTTTTTACGATGGTTGCCATCGGTGACAATGGAAAACCAACGACAATCCCAACATTAAAACCAACTACACCCGACGGGATAAGACGCTTTCAAGAAGCACAGAAAAGACGTGAAGTTCGACAAAAGAAAAACACATCCGTTTAAAAAATAGAAGCCATTAAAAAGAAGCAACAACATGCCATAGTATTTAACTATGAAACCTAATTGAAAAATAGGTTATTTTAATTAGTATATATAGTTATAATTATATCTATTAATAGCTAAAATTATTATATAATAAACATAAATCATTAAAAGGGAGAATCTATGACACAAACACCACTCATAGCAACCATTTCGGTTGGGTTTGTATTAGCACTTATTCTAGGTGCTATTGCGTTACGCCTTAGAATATCACCACTTGTAGGTTATTTATTGGCAGGTATCTGTGTAGGTCCTTATACCCCTTTCTTTGTTGCTGATCAGCATCTCTCACACGAAATTTCAGAAATTGGCGTTATTCTATTAATGTTTGGTGTAGGTTTACACTTCTCTTTTAAAGACTTAATGTCAGTTAAAAATATAGCTATTCCCGGCGCCATTGGCCAAATTTTCTTCGCCACACTCATGGGAATGGGACTTGCTTGGCTACTCGGTTGGAGTTTGGGAACAAGCATCGTCTTTGGTCTAGCCTTATCGTGTGCCAGTACGGTTGTATTGCTTAGAGCATTAGAGTCCAGACAGCTCATTGACACCCGTCGTGGAAAAATTGCTGTTGGCTGGTTAATCGTTGAAGACCTTATTATGGTATTAGCTCTTGTACTGCTACCAGCGCTTGCAGGCATACTAGGTGGTTCAGCAGGTGACGCTGCAACAACCGCCGTTGACTCAAAAGACCTTGCCGATGCAGCCATTACCGTAGTGACCGATACAGCACCAGCACAACTTGGTATATTGGCACAATTAGGTATAACGTTAGGTAAAGTCACGGCCTTTATTGCACTTATGATTATCGTTGGCCGTAAAGTTATTCCTTGGATATTAGAGCGTGTTGCAGGCTTAGGTTCTCGAGAACTGTTTACCTTATCTGTGTTAGCCATCGCCATGGGAATTGCGTTTGGATCAGCAGAGCTCTTTGGTGTCTCCTTTGCATTAGGGGCATTCTTTGCAGGCATGGTATTAAATGAGTCAGAGCTTAGCCACAAAGCAGCCGAAGACTCGCTACCTTTTCGCGATGCATTTGCAGTACTCTTTTTCGTATCGGTAGGAATGTTATTTGACCCCCACGTTCTACTCGATAATCCTCTGTTAGTCTTAGCAACTCTTTTGATTATTGTGATCGGAAAATCCGTGGCCGCATTTTTAATTGTTAAAGCGTTCCGCAAACCTACCCATACAGCACTGACTATTTCTGTTAGCCTAGCTCAAATTGGTGAGTTTTCGTTCATATTAGCCGGCCTAGGCATGAAATATGAATTACTCCCTCAAAATGGTTATAACCTAATCTTAGCTGGCGCGATATTATCCATTCTTATTAATCCTGTATTATTCTTATTGCTTGACCGTTACCAAATCGCTGTTGATAAAAAAGAATCAGCCCCCTCTATTGACGATGAAAGCAATGACTCTCAACAGATAGAAACAACAGATAGCATCATAGCTAAACAAGAAGAAAATGATGATATTCAACCTATTACAGAAACTAACCATGCTATTATCGTAGGTTATGGACGCGTAGGTGTATTGACAAGTAAATATTTACACGAACAACAAATTCCATTTGTGATTATAGAAGATGCACATGTGCGTGTAGATAAAGCAAGAGAGCTAGGCTACACTGTTGTTGAGGGAAATGCAGCCAATATAGATCTATTAAAGAAAGCAAATATTGGAGAGGCAAAATGGTTATTGATTGCCATCCCTAATGGTTTTGAAGCAGGCCAAATTGCTGAACACGCAAGAACTTGCAACCCTTCGCTTGATATTATGGCGCGAGCTCAAACTGATGCAGAACAAGAGTATTTAGAGCAACATGGCTCGAACTTTGTTGTCATTGGTGAAAACGAAATTGCACGCTTAATGGAGTCTCGTTTACTACAATCTATACCTACCTCATAATAAACCTCCTCTAAAGGGCTATCTAGCAGATAGTCCTTTATCTTGTAATAAACTTTACAAGATAAAACTAACTACCCTAAATAAAATTTAGTAGAATTATCTCTTTTAGCTTTAGGATAACCTTGTTGATGTTACGCCGTTTATATGATTGGACAATGCGTCTTGCCGAACACCCCAAATCAGAGTGGGCCTTAGCAGGAGTCAGTTTTGCAGAAAGTTCATTCTTTCCTATCCCTCCTGATGTTATCTTAGCCCCCATGGTTTTAGCCAACCGTAAAAAAACATGGCGCTATTGCCTCATTTGTACAATCAGCTCTTCTTTGGGCGGCATTCTTGGCTATCTTATCGGTTATTTATTAATGGATACCATTGGCCAATGGATTATCAACCTTTATGGCTTACAACATAGTTTTGATGAAGCACGAAATAAATTTAATGAACTAGGCTGGCTAATGGTGCTATTAGGTGGAGGTTTTACCCCTATCCCCTACAAAATAATCACTATTTTAAGTGGCATTACTCAACTCAACTTCTTTGTATTTGTTATTGTGGGTACATTTGCAAGAGGAACACGTTTTTTACTTACCTGTGCCATTCTTTATTGGTTAGGCCCTAAAGCAAGAGAAATTGTAGAAAAGCGTTTAGGGCTAGCCTTTACAGCCTTCATCGCCCTCATCGGTATTGGGTTTTATTTGCTCAAATATGTTTTTAAATAGGAACGTTTATGCTATCCACCGCTGAAATCATACTGACCTTCGCAATTGTTACAGGCATAGCTTGGTGGTGGCGCATTCATGGGCAACGAGACTTTGCCTTGAAAGCAGTTGAACAACACTGCAAAAAGCTCAATATCTCATTATTAGACGGTTATGTTGCGCTTAAACAGGTAAAGCTACAACGCGACAGCCATGGCAAGTTAAGGCTTGCCAAACTCTATAACTTCGAATTTACCGTAACAGGTGAGCAGCGTTATGTAGGGACTATCACCCTTTATGGATTTTATGTGGCGGCTATTAATCTTCCCCCCTATCCGTTCAATCCACAACAAGCAGAAGAACAACAAGGAAATATTGTAGAAAATAGACCTCACCCAACCATATTGACATTAGATGACTACAGAAAGAACAAGAAGAATGACACCTAAACATTACTCTCTCATATTAGCACTCACTGGTCTTATATCATCTTGTGCACTTCCCCCTATTCCATCTCCGACAGATAACACAGCCATTATTAAACTGTATGCTCAACCGGGAAGAAGTTTAATGGCTGATAAATTAGATTATAATTGGGTGAATGATGGCCGTTATTTTAAAGTAACGGAGGGAGAGCATCGCCTGAGCTTAATTTTTCAGTACGATGCAACAGAGACAACCGGTTTATTCTCAAACAATAGCAGTAATGTCACCTGTATTATTACACTTAACGAGCACTTCGAACCTAATAAAGCTTATATCTTAGAAGCTCGCCCCCTAATAAATAGTAGCCAGTTACTACTTACTCAAAATAACCAAACAAAGGTATTAGATTCTTCACAAGTAAGCAGTAACTGTATGCCTTACTAGAGTTATTATTTATTTGAAATCAATCGAATATTACAGATAATCGATAACTGCTTGTCTTTCGTTGAAAGTGTTAAGTTATTATTAACTGGAATATTTTTAACTTTCCCCGCATCTTCATCAACGAAAGGCTTCACCGCAGTGAACTGATAATAATTACCATCAACGTCCTTTAATCGATTAATATTAACCACATCAAAATTTATTCCAACAATAGACACAGGTTCTACTAATGTATAGGCCATTTGATTATCTTGGTTAATACCGATCACATGGCTTTCGATATCTTTAGCATTATTAGCAAACAGATCAGATACTTTAAAAATATAACGACTATATGTTTCCATCGCAGCGACTTTATCTTCGCCCACAACAGGTAAATTTTGGCATAAAATATTTGATGCAATAAGGCTCTTATCTGCTGCCGAGATCGTTGAAACACCTTTTGCAACAACACTTTCCTTATTATCCGCTGGCTTGGGTGTATCTTTAACTTCAGGCGATTGAGCTAAAGATAAAGTACTAACAGTTGCTAATATTAATAATAAAAATTTAGATGAACGCATAATAAATTCCTTTCAATCAATTTGTTTTAAAAAACTAACAATAACTTTCATCACTATCCAACAAAATATCCAACTAAACTACTGACGAACTCCAAGCCCCATAGCCTGTAAAATAAACCAATGTTTTAAAGGAGGTACAATATTAGTAGCTCCTAAGCCTAACCCTAAAAAACGCCCTGCTTTTAATATCGGCTGTTTATTAGAAAATAACCGTGTTACTCGATCAGAAAAACCAACAACACAAAATTGATCACACTCTCTTTGTTCTTGATATTTAAGCAATGTTTTAAAATCCCCCAGCGGTTTATCTGAGGCCAATAATGTTTGCGCCAATGCCCATGTATCACGTAAAGAAAGATTATAGCCTTGTCCTGCAACAGGGTGTAAACCATGAGCTGAATTACCTAATAAGACAAGATGAGGTCTCACTTGCTCCTCAGCTTTTGTCAGAACTAAAGGATAACTATGACGCTTACCGACCCGTTTAAACTCACCCATACGTGAACCAAATGAATGCTGTAGTTCACTTAGAAAAGCTTCATCAGACAAAGCCAAAAGTCGCTCAGCTTCTTCATGTTCACGTGTCCAAACCAATGCACAATTATTATTAGGCAATGGCAATAGAGCAATAGGTCCTTCATCTGTAAATCGCTCAAAGGCACGCCCCATATGACGACACCCAGGCGTAATATTAGCAATAATTGCAGTTTGATTATAAGGCGTAGAAGCCACATAAATACCTAGTTGCTCACGAAGTGGTGAACGACCACCATCTGCGAGCACAACTAGCTTTGACTCCATGACCTCACCATTGCCCAAAATAATACGGTAACCATCTGGCTGAGGGATTAACTGACTTACCTCGGTATTATAAAGGCAATCAATGACCTGCGTATCTAACGCAGTCGTTAAACAATGTCCAATCCATGCATTATCAATCACATAACCAAAAGAGGACATTCCCTCCTGCTTAGCATCAAGATTTATCTTAACACCATGGCCACGCTCTGACACTTGAATAAAAGTTATAGGCTCTGCTTTTGTCGCTAAACAATCCCAAACACCTAACTGCTCATATATTAATTTAGAACCATAAGAAATGGCTGAAGAGCGTGTATCATAGCTTGGTTGATAACCACTCTCAATAGAGTGCGGTTCAATCAATTTAACTCGCCACCCCTTTTCACGTGCAGCCGACTGTAAACATAATGCCAAACTCGCACCTACCAAGCCACCACCGATAATGACGAGATCATTTTGTTGCATTTTTATCTCCAACTCATGCTTCAAATGAGGAAACCATCAATTCTTCTATTGCTTTAATTGTTTTAGGTACTTTAGAAGTCATCACCCGATGTCCCTCTTCTGTCACCACCACATTATCTTCAATACGAATTCCTATACCGCGCCATTGCTCTGCAACATTGTTATTATCTGCCGCAATATAAATACCGGGTTCAATGGTTAACACCATGCCAACCTCCAAGGGTCGGCTTTGTTTATTAAGTCGATAAGCGCCCACGTCGTGTACATCAAGTCCCAACCAATGACCTGTACCATGCATATAAAACTCAGTATAGGCTTTTTCTTCAATTAATGCATTGATATCGCCTTGCAATATCCCTAAAGACACTAACCCCTCAGTAATAATTTTAACAGCCACGTCATGGGGGGCTTGGTATAAATTACCCGGCTTTACCGCCTCAATCGCTGCCAAATTGGCCGCTAAAACAATTTCATATAAGGCTTTTTGCTCAGGAGAAAACTTACCAGAAACAGGAAAAGTTCGACTAATATCACTGGCATAACAATCTATTTCGCATCCTGCATCAATCATCACTAAATCTCCCTCTCTAAGCGGCGCATTATTTTCTTGGTAATGGAGAATACAAGCATTGGCGCCACTGGCAATAATCGAATTATAGGCCACTAAACGCGCACCACCTTTACGAAACTCATATTCTAATGCAGCATCCAAACTGTACTCAAACAACCCTGCTTTACACACTTTCATTGCACTTATATGCGCTTTTGCCGAGACATCCATCGCATATTGCATAACGGCTAATTCAGCCTCACTTTTATGCAAACGCATCTCATGCAAAATAGGCTCTAATGCTTTAAATGTAACAGGAGGAATAGCATCTTGTCTTACTCGACTACGAACAGTAGAAACCCAATCACTGATTTGTTGTTGCAACGTTTTTTGAGTTGCCATTAAAGAATAGACTGTTTTACGCCCATCTAATAAGCTTGGCATAATTTCATCAAGCTGTTTAATAGAAAAAGCCTGATCAACATGGTAGTTTGTTACGGCGCCTTCTTGCCCTGCCCTTATCCCTGTCCACACCTCTAAGGCAGGGTCTTTATCACGACAAAATAATACAACCTGCCCTTGCTCACGGCTTGGAATCAGCACCAATATAGCTTCTGGTTCCGGAAAGCCTGTTAAATACTGGAAATTACTGTCTTGGCGATAGGGATACTCAACCCCCTCATTACGCTCTACAATAGATGCAGCACTAACAATGGCCACATCATCCTCAGTTAAAGTAGCCAATAAAGATTCGCGGCGTTTTTGATACTCACAAGGGGCTATTGTAATCATATTTTTCTCGGACTAGTGTATGACCTGCTTTTCATCAGGAAGAATTTTTAACTCGGTCGCAACTAGCAGAGGAACTAGCTTTAAAAACTCAACCAACTCCATGTAATCATTCTCACTACGAGCTTCATCTTCTGGAGCAATAGCCGTTTGCAACTGTGTGATTGAGTCTAAATCGGCTAAAATCTCTAATACTTCTTTAGGTAACTCAGCAGCTTGCTTAACCATTCCAAAGCCAGATAAAAAACCGCCGGCCCAATTAATCAATGCCTTTAAACGATCTTCTAGAGACTCATCATCTGTTGGTAATAATAATGTCACCGTAACACTGCCATCGGTAAACTCTTTATTTACCATTTCTTGCAACCCTGAAATAGCAAGCTTAATGGCTTCACTCTCTTTACCTTCACCTAAAAGAGTCGCCATATCAGCTTCCTGAAAGGATCCACCAGACACTTTAACACCCCAAAGATTCCCCTGTAACTCAGCCGGTGTAATAAAATACCCGGCATCTGTTAATAACTTTGCAAAACCGGCATAGGCAGAACATAATACTTGTGACATAAATGGCGCTAACCTTTCAAAACTAAATTTATACTATTATAGTAACAATCTTGACAAACAAACAGAATGTTTAATTGTATAATGAACTTTTATTAAACATTATATTATAATACCTTACTAAATTGATTAATATGCGGGCGTTTTGACTAAACGAAAACATGGAAATATTATGAAACAAGCAAAAACAGTGACTATCAATATTTTAGATAAAGAATATCACCTTACATGTCCAGAAGATAAACGTCTTGAGTTACAAGAAGCGGCTAACTACCTCAACAAAGTGATGCGAGAAATTCGTACAAGTGGTAAAGCGATTGGTGTTGAAAGAATTGCCGTAACCGCCGCACTCAATATTGCCTATGAGTTACTTGAATATAAACACAAAGCTACTGAAAGCCAACAAAGCCTATTATAATAGTATTACAAAAACAGCCAAATATCTTGTCTTACATTATATGAATGGCTAATTATATTTTCATTTACAGTGCAAACAATTCAGGTATAATAAATTGTAACTCCTCGGGTGTTCGTCAATTGGAGATGTCCCTGAGCCGATAATCTTTTATACGGAGGTTATCAAATAACTGGTGTGCATGTCCGTTTCACGGAAAGCCTAAAGGTTTGCGGTAACCACCACCTTGAACTTTAGGGTTCAAGGGCTAACCCAATAACGGCACCTTTGGAGCTCTTCATTTTTTTATTATGACGATGGTCATCCCCCCCAAAATATCTCCCAAAGAACTAAGAAAGCTATTACGCTCTCGTAGACGGTCACTGACTAATCTACAACAACAACTTGCCGCTAAAAATCTTTATAAGCAAATCGTTACAAGCTCTTTATTTAAAAAGTCAAAACATATCGGCTTCTACCTCGCTAATGATGGTGAAATAGATCCTCATTTATTGCTAAAAATCGCTAAAAAGTATAAAAAACATATTTATCTTCCTGTTCTCAAGCAGTGGCCCAAATATGCCATGTTTTTTCAGCATATTACACCATCGACACGCTGGGCATTTAACCAGTATAAAATCAAACAACCTGTTTATGATAAAACACTGGTAAGTCATCCACTCAAACTCGATCTTATTCTTATGCCTCTCGTCGGCTTTGATGGAGAAGGTGGCCGTTTAGGCATGGGGGGAGGCTTTTACGATCGTTATTTTAGCTACCTAAGCCGTATGAACTCGTGGCAAAAACCTTATTTATTAGGTTTAGCACACGAGTGTCAAAAAATTGAAAAGCTACACTTAAATAGCTGGGATATTAAAGCAATGGCTGTTGTGACAGATAAACAGTGGTACTATCACTGATTAATTAACTGCCCTTGCTCATTCCAAATTTCACATATTGGAATCTCTTTTTTATATTGACAAACAGATTCAGGATTGCCATTTGCATACCATGTCTTCCACAAGCCAATCTTTTTTCCTAAAAAAGAAGTGCCCTCTAGTTTTTTATTACCATTTGCATACCAACGCTCGCATGAAACCGAATTATCATCAAAAAAACTACAAGCCTCTTCTGGCTTACCATCTTCATACCAATAACGCCAAATCCCTTCCTTCTTATTCTTTATAAAAGAACCCTGCGCTTTTTTATTACCATTTTTATACCAAAATATTGCATCGCCATTTCGCTGGTCATTCTTATACATAAGCTCTATACTTTTTTCACCACTCTCATACCAAATCGTGGATACCCCCTGCAACTTATCGCCTTTAAAATGACGTTGCACTTCTTTTTTCCCTGACGGGAAATAGCGAACGAACACATCTTGCGAGGTAGCATCATTAAAATAAACTTCCTGTTTTCTTAGCTGATTATCCTCTTTAACCCAAATTGACTCTATTCCCTCTACTTGACCATTCTTATAATACGCCTCATACTTTTTTTCACCACTCTTGAACCAACGAGTTACTACGCCATTTAACTTACCTGCAGAATAATGTATTTCTTCCTTTTTATTACCATTACTATACCAATTGATTACAGTCCCATCTAATCGTCCATCTAAAAACTGAGCATCTGTTTGTAATTTACCATCGGGATACCAGAACTTATAACTCCCATTTAACTTACCATTCTTATAATTAAACTCAGACTCTTTTTGACCTGATGGGTACCATGATGTAACAACACCTTCTAGCAAACCTTTATTATAAGCCCCTTTTAACTCCATTTGCCCATTGTTAAACCACTGAACATATTCACCCTCAATATCACCAATATCCTCAACCATAAAAGCATAAATATCTTTTACATTAGTAAATACTGTAGGCTCTACTTGCTTGTTATCAGTATCAGTAAAAAAATCTTGGATCACATAGCTGTCATTACCCTTGATTTTTAATAACTTCCTATAATAAGTGCTCTGCTCCTTACGCCCCACTCTTTTACCTTCTTTATCTGCATAGCTAATAATTTCTCCCTCTTTCAACGGGATATTAACCAACTCTGTATTAGTTTCTGCAGCCATCTGGGCAAAACAAAAAGAAGACAAGGTTGCAATAATAATCCCTACAACAATCACAAAACACTTTCTAACGTACTCCATAACAACCCTCTAAACAAATAGAATCAGCTGATTTTAAACATTACTCACCGTCTTTTATCACGAATCTTTTTTTCCATTTTCTTATGATGGCTCATTAAACGGCGTTTTTTATTAACTTGTCTTTCCGTTAGCGTATTCTTATTATTTTCATAAGGGTTTTTGCTTCCCTTATACTCAATACGAATAGGCGTTCCTACTAACTTTAAGACACGACGAAATGTATTTTCAAGATAACGAGTATAAGCTTTAGGCACTTTTTCTACTCGATTACCATGAATAATAAGCAAAGGAGGATTAGCTCCCCCCAAATGAGCATACCGCAACTTGATACGTCCACCATTAACCATAGGTGGTTGATGCTCTTGCACAGCATCTTCTAATATGCGAGTTAACTTGCTGGTAGGCCAACGCGTCACTGCTGAATTAAAGGCTGCCTGTACCGACTTATAAAGATGGCCGACTCCAGTACCATGTAACGCTGAAATAAAATGAATATCAGCAAAATTCACAAACATTAAACGGCGCTCTAGCTCTGTTTTAACATAATCACGCTCAGAAGCTTCCATTCCATCCCATTTATTTAAAGCAATCACAAGCGAACGTCCTGTTTCTAGTACAAACCCTAATAGGTTAAGATCGTGTTCTACAACACCTTCTCGCGCATCCATCACAAAAATAACTACATTTGAATCTTGAATAGCCTGTAAAGTTTTGATAACAGAAAATTTTTCTACTGCTTCAAATATTTTACCCTTTCTTCTAACACCCGCAGTATCAATTAATGTATATTTTTCTTCATCACGGGTAAATGGAATATAGATACTGTCTCGAGTTGTTCCTGCTTGGTCATACACCACCACACGCTCTTCACCGAGCATACGATTTACTAAGGTTGACTTACCCACATTAGGGCGACCAATAATAGCTATTTTTATGCCATCTTTTTCACTAGGCCCTGCTACTCTAGGTATTTCTTCTAGTTGTGAGATATCTGTAGCGGCTTCATCCTCAATCGCCAAGTCTTCTTGTACTTCACCGATCATTTCAGACAAAATCGTTTCTAACATAGGATTAATGCCACGACCGTGAGCAGCAGCAATTGGAATAATAGACTCAAAGCCTAATAAACTAAATTCCGCCTGAATATAGTCGTTATTTACTGCATCAATTTTGTTAACGACCAAATAAGTCGTTTTATTGCGCTTTCTTAAGTGATCCATGATTAACTGATCACCGCCCGTTAAGCCATCTTTCGCATCAACAATAAAAAGTACTACATCGGCCTCTTCAATAGCTAGCAGGGATTGTTGTGCCATTTTTGCATCAATCCCCAACTCTTCACCAGAAAGCCCCCCAGTATCAATAAGAATATAGGGCTGTCCTTTCCAACGAGCTTCTCCATATTGACGGTCACGGGTTAACCCCGCATACTCAGCAACAATAGCGTTACGCGACCTAGTTAGACGATTAAATAAAGTTGATTTGCCAACATTTGGGCGGCCTACTAAAGCAAGCACAGGAACCATAGGAGGTCTCCAGTAATTTGTTCATTAACGTTCATAAAGCTTTTTAAATCATTTACTTATAAGGTGCTAGCTATATCTTATTGTTCGCATACACTGTCAAACAACTTTACAAACCACATTTTTGAGGCATGTTACTATAAACTGAGACTTTCATAAAATACCTAAAAAAGCTACTCTCTTGCGCAAATACAAAGATTAATAAATCTAAAATAAAAGGCAATTCCTATAAAATATCAGATGATTGAGGATTATACATTGAAATGTGCATGAATGGTTCAAATTTATGAAGAGTAACGTACTTTTAAACAATAAGAAAAAAAGTATAACACTAGAAAACTGATTCATTATATTTCTAACATTTATTAGAGATGGTAATCCTCCCTTATTTAAAGGGAATTATAAGTGGAGCTTAAAGCATTTATGGAGCTTTAAACCTATCCTGGTCATTATTTCATTTATTTGACGTATCAAGTAACCGTCCCGCCCTAGTAGACAGAGAAAAGATGTAATTCATTGCATATAAAATGATAGAGAAACAATAAAAGAACAAATAAAACCAATATATTTATAAATACTACTTGAAAGTCTTTTTTTAATATAGCTTTCACAATCATACGAGCGAATAAAGAAATCACCCAAAAATATATAACAGAAATAGCGACGGCTATAAATATAACAATACTATATTCCATGATGGCTACCAAGTGTGTTTTAACTGACTTTACCTATTCAAAACAATTTAGCAAGTTAGTTTTCAGATAAAAAAGACTATACCGTTTCCTAACAATAGCAAAGGAGAAAGGATATGTAAAAGATAATTAAACATAACTACCTGAAATTACTGGTAACCAACCAGCCAGACCTTAAGATTAGTAGACGGCGGTTATTATCACAAAGATATGCAGATGACCTGCATCTGCGTAAATAACTGGTGACAGTTTATCAACGCCAATATAAAATTTAACAACGTTGTGAGCTGATTAAAATCTTCCCCCACTAAAAGTGAGCAGCATCCTGGGCAAGTGAGCTGTTTAATGAAGTAGAGCGGCTACAGGATCAATGTTGCCGGCCACGTCGATCCCTAAAAGCTTTGCCAGTAGTAGCTTATTTGCACAAATTATCCTAGGTAAATACCAATACAGCTTACCACTCTATCGTCAAGAGGCCATCTTTAGCCAATTTAATATTGAGTTTAATCGCAAAACCATGAATGATTGGATCATCAAATCGGCTCAGTTACTAACACCTCTCTACGACAAGTTAAAACAACACTTACTCACACAACCGATTATCCAAGCCGATGAAACCAGTTTAACTGTGATTAACAATGACAAAGTCAAAAGTTATTTATGGGTTTATTGTTGTGGAGTAGACTCGCCCAGTAAATCAAATAAGATAAGTGATGCCATTGTTCTTTACGACTACCAACAAGGTAGTCATGCAGGTAGCTGTGTGAGCAACTATCTAGAAGGATATTCAGGTTATCTCGTGACAGATGGCTACAGCACTTACAAACAAACCCATGGCTAAACTAGCTGGTTGTTGGGCGCATGCGAGACCTTATTTTATGGAAGCGATGAAAATAACAAACACAAAACAACAAGTAAAAGCAAAGCAGAAATAGCGCTAGACTACATAGGTAGACTCTATGCATTAGAGCGTACAATCAAAAACCCATCACCGCAAGAGAAGTATAACCAAAGACAAGAACATGCCAAACCGCTTATTGCGCAATATCACCACTATTTACAACAAAACAGCCTAACTGTATTACCCAATAGATTGACAGGCAAAGCGATCCAGTACAGCTTAAAATAATGGCCTAAACTCGTTCAATACCTAAACGATGGCATCATCCCTATCGACAATAATCGTGCAGAGCGTGCAGTAAAACCCTTTGTGATCGGGCGTAAAAACTAGTTATTTGCTAATACTGATAAAGGCGCTCAAAGTAGCACGATACTCTATAGCATCATGGAAACAGCTAAAACTAATGGACTTAATGCATTCAACTACTTACAAGATTGCTTAAATACCTTGGCGCAAAAACAACCCGATATTGAATCGCTACTTCCTTGGAATAGAAAATAATCTGAATTATTGAGATAATAACCTTCGTATTTAAAATGCTAGGTGTCGTTTACCGGACGCTTACTTAGAAAGTGTAGCGATAACCTATGTTCATCATGGCGTTATCAAATTTGCCTCCTGTAGAGTAATCAGCTTCAGCATAAATATTATGTTGCTTGTTGATCGTTACGTTAGCTCCAATGCCATTATCAAACCAGCTTGAGCGGAATGTGTGGTTGTTTTTTTCTCCATTGTTGAAACGATAAGACGCTCCACCACTCATCTCTCTCACAACACCTGTTTTTACATAAATATTGATTGGGTTTTTGCCTTGAATTTGATAACCTGCAATACCACTAATTCTGCCTAGTGTACTGTTGTAATGACTAAGCCCTACTTTTAACCCATTGCTAGCATGTACTGTATCGCCATTTTGGTAACCATAGGAGAGTTGTGCTTGCGGTTCTAGATAAAATCCTTGTTGTTTGTTTCCTAGCCAGAAACGTTTACCTACTTCAGTAGATAGCATGATGCCTTGGGTCTTTCCTGTGCCTTTAACAGTACTACCTACTGTATCTTTAACGTTAAATTGGTTGTGCATGCTGTTGTATTTTAGAACGTTATCTATATAGAAGCCATTGTCATTTAGATAGGTTGCATAAAGACCTGCTGTATAGTTTTTACCTGTTCCATCACCTTCTCTATAATTAGGGTTAGTGCGTGTAAAACCTGCCATAATACCAACCAGTAAACGACCATTTTGTATATCGATATTTTTATCGATACCTAGTTGCGTTCCTGTATAGGTCATGTCGAAACCTTTCATTTGTGAACCGGAAAAAGCTGAAAGCTTACCGCCAAAACCTTTCATCCAGAAACCATCACTTTTAACACCTGCCGCTTCACTATTACGTAGGTCTCCTAAGCGTTGTAATAATGTTTGGTTTTCTATGTAAGTGGTTAGGTAAGCAATGTTAAGAAAGCTAGTGGTTGCATCCGCTGTGGTGGTGGTCGAAGTAGAGTACAACTCGATATTATTAGCATTGATAGACGTAGGCCTTATATCATACTCATAAGCCCCAGCTTCTACTTTATTAACAAGTGCCCATGTAGCTTGGTTATCGCCTGACTCTATAATTGTGATTTTCTCTTTACCTGTTGTAGCAGAGGAACCTGTATTATTAATCAAAACAAAATTATTGCCATATACACTCTCGTTAACAATGATTTTATTACTTATACCCGCGGCTATATCCGTATTTAATTTAACTAACAAACTTTCATTTTTAGGCTTCAGGTTTTCCATAATTAATGCTGATGTATCAGCATTAGTGCTAGGTTCATATCCAATACCATCAAAAACAACAGTTGTGCCACTTTGCATACCACCTAGGTAAATATCTCCAAAATCTTGAGGTATGTAAAGATAATAAGAGTCATCAGCTGTGGCAAACTTTGGTAATAAAATATAAGTTAATATTAAAAGAATTAAAAAAAACTTTGATAATTTTAATTTGTTATACATACAATATATTTAACTCATAGAGACACTAATAAAAAAGACCAATATTTATTACATTATTTATAATAATACCTAGCTATTTTAGAGATTTTGAACGCACTATGCTATATAACACTGGTAAAATATGAAGTAGTTATCATTACTCAAATAAAGAATCCTGGCGTAATCATTGGGAGAATATCTGTTCTATTTTTAGTTATCCTCAAGAAATTAGGCGAGCTGTTTATACTGCCAATGCCATTGAGTCGTTGAATAGTGTTATTAGTCATGCCACTAAAAAGCGAAAAATATTTTCATCTGATGAGTCAGCTAAAAAGGCCATTTATTTAGCTGTAGGAAATGTCTCTCAAAAGTGTGAGTGTTATAACCTCCACTGACAAAACTATTTTACCCTATTTTTTCTAAAA
>CAYNAM010000003.1:0-48669 GCA_964395065.1 uncultured Ventosimonas sp. | reverse complement strand
CCGCTTTTTAAACCTGCTTTATCAGCAGCCCCGCCAACAGTCACCCCATTTAAAAAAACTTGAACAGTTGGACGATAAGGTTTTATGCCTATTCCAGAGAAAACATCAGGTTGAGCAACTCCTCGCAACCAGTCATTGATGATCAAGGAGTACTGCTTTTCTTGATTATTTTCTTTGACTCTAAAAATAATGCTTCCTGACTCTCCCAACCGTTTGAAAAGTTGTAGAGAAACATCACCCCATGTCTGTGTGGGCACATCATCAATTGCAATAATCTCTGACATAGGCTTAAGCCCAGCTGCACTTGCAATACTTTCAGGAACAATTCTTTCAACAACAGGAATAGGTTCTTTAGAACCCACCAAGGCCAATACAAAGAAAATCAAAACAGCCAGAATAAAATTTGCGGCAGGCC
This sequence comes from uncultured Ventosimonas sp., assembly GCA_964395065.1. GTDB lineage: Bacteria > Pseudomonadota > Gammaproteobacteria > Pseudomonadales > Pseudomonadaceae > Entomomonas. Next base: position 48,254 of record CAYNAM010000003.1, on the reverse strand, counting down.
CTGCAAAAACAATAGCCATACGCTTACTGACAGACTTACGATTAAACGCATAAGGTAATCTCTCAGGTGGAATTTGTTGATCAGCCTCTCGCTCATCTAACATCTTTACATAACCGCCTAATGGGATCATAGCTATTACATATTCTGTTCCTAAGCGATCATGCCAGCGTATCAAAGGCTTGCCAAACCCAATAGAAAAACGTAATACTTCAACGCCGCAACGCCGCGCCACCCAAAAATGACCGAACTCATGAATGGTGACTAGTACACCTAAAGCAATAATTGCCCCAAATAACATTGACATATCAGAACACTATTTCCCTATTTTTTTCAGATACTTATACGAAGACCTTCTCGCTTCTGCATCTTCTTGAAGAATAGTTTCAAGAGAGTCAGCCTGAATAACCGGCTGCTTATCTAATACATAATCGATTAACTGTACAATTTCTGTGAACTTTATATTACCTTGTAAAAAAGCTGCAACAGCCACTTCATTAGCTGCATTTAAAATAGCAGGGGCCGTACCTCTGGTAATCATAGCCTGCTCAGCTAATTTTAAACAAGGAAAACGCTCGTTATCCGGTTGATAAAAATCTAGTTGCGCTATCTTGAATAAATCAAGGGGTGCAACACCAGATGCTATTCTCTTTGGCCATGCCAACGCATGAGCTATTGGTGTACGCATATCAGGATTGCCTAACTCTGCTAATACACTACCATCGGTATAAGCAACCATGGAGTGAACAATACTCTGAGGATGAATCACTACCTCAATCTGTTCAGGCTGTGCATTGAAAAGCCAACAAGCTTCAATAAACTCAAGCCCTTTATTCATCATAGTGGCTGAGTCAACAGAGATTTTTCGTCCCATAGACCAGTTGGGATGTGCGCAGGCTTGTTCTGGCGTTACATTAACTAACTGCTCCTTTGGCATATGTCGGAATGGGCCACCAGATGCGGTTAATAATATTCGCTCCACGCCCACTTCGTCTAAATTTCTGTTAAAAGAGCTCGGCATACACTGAAAAATAGCGTTATGCTCACTATCGATAGGCAATAACGTAGCATGATAATCTTCAACCGCCTGCATAAATAAAGCGCCAGACATAACCAATGCTTCTTTATTAGCTAACAGGATTTTCTTTCCTGTCTTTACTGCAGAAAGTGTTGGCAATAAGCCCGCTGCCCCGATAATAGCGGCCATCACGACATCTACATCTGGATGACTAGCGACATCACATAACGCTTGAGAACCACTCAAAACTTCAGTTTTAATGCCATTTTCTTGAAGACTTTGCTGAACAGAAAGCCTATTGGCCTCATCAGCAACAACAGCATACTGAGGACGAAACTGAATACATAACTGTACTAACTCGGCAATCCTTGTATGTGCGGTCAATGCAAACGCTTTGTAACGTTCCGGATGTCTTGCAATAACATCTAGAGTACTTTTGCCAATAGAGCCAGTTGCTCCTAAAACACAAATACGTTGCACAATTAGTTACCAAGAACCCATAACAATAAAACAGCAATAGGTATCGCTGCAGTTAGACTATCGATTCTGTCTAATACGCCACCATGCCCCGGTAATAAATTACTACTGTCTTTAAGACCCGCTTCGCGTTTAAACATACTTTCTGTTAAATCACCTAGGACAGAGAAAGTCACTAAAATAACTAAACAAATTAAGCCAATAAGTAACTTATCGTCGAAAATATTGGTTTTCATATAAATAATTAAGCCGACAACAACTGCCGCCAGCATGCCTCCCCAGAGGCCTTGCCAGCTTTTGCCCGGGCTTACTTTAGGAGCAAGTTTATCTTTACCCCATGCTCTCCCCGCAAAATACGCGCCGATGTCAGCCGCCCACACAAAGAGCATAATACTAAAAATAATCCAATTACCATACTCACCTTGCTTTAATAACATAAGCCCCTGCCAAGCAGGTAATAAAATGAGCAATCCTATTGCATATTTTATCGTGTTATTTTTCCAATAACTCGCTGAATCAGGGAAGCCTAGCACTAATAACCAAGCAAACCCCCACCAAAAAATACCTAACAATACAACTAATCTAGCGACTGATGGCATATTCCACAACAAGATGAGGAGCAATGCGCAAATACCTGCATAAGTTAAGCGACTATTTGACTCTTCGAGCCCTGCCAATCTTGCCCACTCCCATGCACCTATTGTCACTACTGCTCCAACAAAAATAGCAAAAGCGCCGCCATCCAGATAGAAAAACCCCCATAAAGCAATAGGAATAAGTACTAATGCCGTTAATACTCGCTGTTTTAACATGTTCTACTCTCCTCGCTCTATTTGCTCGCTAGTTTTGCCAAAGCGACGCTGCCTTGCGGCAAAATCAGCCAATGCTTCTCGCATAGCTTCATGCTTAAAATCAGGCCAAAACATTTCTGAAAAATAAAGCTCTGTGTAAGCTAACTGCCATAATAAAAAATTACTTATCCTATGCTCTCCACCTGTACGGATACATAAATCAGGCATAACAAGAGGAGATGTTACTAAATAATTTTCTATATGGTTGGTTGTAATTTCATCGGGTTTTATATTACCTGCTACTACATCGTTAGCTATTTTCTGAGTGGCTTGTAAGATGTCCCACTGTCCGCCATAATTAGCTGCAATTTGTAATACCAAACCATTATTATTTGATGTTAAATTCTCAGCTTCTTTCATTGAGCATTGTAGCTCTTGACTAAATGCAGAGCGCTCGCCAATGATTTTTAATCGCACATTGTGCTGATTTAACTTTTTAACTTCTTGTTTTAGCGCCCATAAAAATAGTTTCATAAGTGCTTGTACTTCGACTGCCGGTCTTTGCCAATTCTCACTAGAAAAAGCAAATAAAGTTAAAACCTCAACCCCTGACTCAATGCAAACTTCCACAACGGCACGCACTGCTGCAACGCCAGCTCTATGGCCTGCCACATGAGGCAATAACCGTTTTTTTGCCCAACGATTATTACCATCCATAATAATTGCCACATGCTTAGGCACCACAGACAGCTTAGAGTCTTTCATAAATGGTTTATTAGACTGCCATTAAATCAGTTTCTTTCTGCTCTAATGCTTTATCCACTTCAGCGATAAATTTATCTGTTATTTTTTGAATCTCATCTTGTGCACGCCGATCTTCATCTTCGCTGATTTCTTTGTCTTTAAGTAAATCTTTTAATTGTGTAATAGCATCGCGTCGAATATTTCGAATCGCCACACGTGCATTTTCTGCTTCAGAGCGCGCTTGCTTAGTATATCCCTTACGAGTCTCCTCTGTTAATGGTGGCATAGGAACACGAATAACAGTACCTGCAGAGGCTGGGTTTAATCCTAAATCTGATGTCATGATCGCTTTCTCAACTGCCTGTGCCATACTCTTATCAAACACCGTCACCACTAACGTTCTCGCGTCTTCAACCGTGATATTAGCAGCCTGATTAAGTGGTGTATCAACACCATAATAAGGCACAGTAATTGATTCTAAAATACTCGGATGTGCACGACCTGTTCTGATCTTAGCAAATGCTTGGCCTAATGACTCAACCGTCTTATGCATACGCGTTTGAGTATCCTTTTTAATTTCATTGATCATTCTTTTCTTCCTCAATCAGTGTCCCCTCAGTCCCACCAACAACAATATTAAGAAGGGCACCGGGTTTATTCATATTAAATACACGAAGTGGCATGCTATGATCTTGACATAAACAAATAGCGGTCAGATCCATTACTTCCAATTTACGTAATAAAACTTCTTCATAAGTTAATCGATCAAACTTCTTAGCATCAGGATCTTTAAAAGGATCTGCGGTGTACACTCCATCCACTTTGGTCGCTTTCAAAACAACATCAGCATCAATTTCAATCGCTCTCAAGCAAGCAGCGGAGTCTGTTGTAAAAAAAGGATTTCCAGTACCTGCTGAGAAAACCACAACCTCTCCAGAGTTAAGATGTCTCATTGCTTTACGACGATCATAATGATCGGTAACACCAACCATTGATATTGCTGACATAACTAAAGCAGGGATATTAGAACGCTCTAAAGCATCTCTCATAGCAAGGCCATTCATTACAGTGGCAAGCATTCCCATATGGTCACCCGTGACCCTATCCATGCCGACAGCTGATAATGCTGCCCCTCTGAATAGATTACCACCACCAATAACCAGCCCGACCTGCACTCCAATCCCGACTAACTGTCCTATTTCTAATGCCATACGGTCAAGTACTTTTGGGTCTATTCCAAAGTTTTCACTTCCCATTAATGCTTCACCACTAAGCTTTAATAAGATGCGCTTGTAGCGTGGTTGTCTTAATCCCACTTGCTGAGCCATTTTAAATCTCCTGCAGGTAACTATTTAAGCGGCTATATTTTAATATCAATAACATTTGGGGCGTCATTATTCCGAATTGTTACCATTTGTTCAAGTTTAATATGATAGATACGCAATAAACAATATAAAAAATATTTCATAATCTCACTTTAGGATTTTCTCCCATAACACATCAAATGGAATATAAGGCACCATAAAGCAAAATAGATCTGAGGGATTCCCATTTTATCCATCTAAAAATAGAACCATACCAGTCTCAACTTTTAGTGGTGTAACAGATGAAAGATCGAAAAACTAACAAATACAAGCCCTTACAATCTTAAAAATAGCGTCTGCATAAAAAAGCCGAGCGCTGTAAACAAATAAACTCTAAAGCGATTTGCTGACAACCAAAATAATCATCAAACTCTTTAGATAAGCAATCTCATCGCTCATAGCCTCTAACTTGACATTCAAGAAAGGTGCACTCCCATCACTAAAAACTTACGCCTAATTTTCAAAATACGTTGTTATTAAGTATGACATTACAACACGTTCCCCACACACTCCGAGCGGGATATTTATAGTTATTATCAGTCAACCAACTCACACCAAATAAATTAGCATAAAAAAAAGGTTATCTTATTAAGATAACCTTTTCCTTACAATCAGCCACTTATTTAGTTGCAGCTACTTGAGCAGCTACTTCAGCAGCAAAGTCAACTTCAGCCTTCTCAATACCCTCACCAACACCAAAGCGTACAAAAGAAATAATTTTAGCACCTTGCTTTTTAGCGTGCTCACCCACTTTAACGCTATCATCTTTAACAAAAGCTTGGCCAACAAGGCTCGCTTCGCTTAAGAATTTTTGGATACGGCCAGTAACCATTTTTTCAACCACTTCAGCAGGCTTACCTTCAATCTTATCTTTATTTAGCGCCAAGAAAACTTCTTTTTCTTTTGCTACTAAATCATCAGAAATATCTTCTGGATTTAACACTGCTGGATTAGAAGCAGTAACATGCATCGCAATATCTCTTGCTAATTCTGCATCACCACCACCTTGTAATGCAACAAGTGCAGCAATACGACTATTGCTATGAACATAAGTACCAACCACATCACCTTCAACCGCGGCAATACGACGGATTGAAATATTTTCACCAATTTTTTGTACTAACGCTTGTCTTGCTGTTTCTTGCTGAGCAGCTAACTCAGCCACATCAGTAATTTTACCCGCAAATGCTTTTTCTAACGTATCGGCCACAAAGCCTTTGAAGTTATCATCACGTGCCACAAAGTCAGTTTCTGAGTTAACTTCGATCATGATACCGTACTTACCATCATCAGAAACTTTAGCAGCAACTACACCATCAGCAGCCACACGACCTGCTGCTTTAGCAGATTTTACAGCACCTGATTTACGTAACTCATCAATCGCTTTTTCAATATCACCAGCGGCAGCTACTAATGCTTTTTTACATTCCATCATGCCAAGACCAGTACGCTCACGCAATTCTTTTACTAATGCTGCAGTTATTTCTGCCATTTTTGTATCCTCTTAATTAGCTTATAAACTTTAAATAGCTAGTTCTAAAGTCAGAAAAGGGGGCAATGCCCCCTTAATTTTATCAATTAAAGAAAGGCAATAATAATTAGCCTTCAGCAGCCTCATCAGCTACACTTTCTTCAACAAACTGTTCGGCTAAAGCAGCACCAGAACCTTGCTTAGCTGCTAATACCACATCAGCTGCAGTACCTAAATACAATTGAATCGCACGGATCGCATCATCATTACCAGGGATAATGTAATCAACGCCTTCTGGATTACTATTTGTATCAACGATACCAATAACAGGAATTCCTAATTTGTTTGCTTCTGCAATAGCGATTTTTTCGTGATCAACATCAACAACGAACAATACATCAGGTAAGCCGCCCATGTCTTTAATACCACCAAGACTGCGCTCTAACTTTTCTAAGTCACGTGTACGCATTAAGGCTTCTTTCTTCGTTAACTTATCGAAAGTACCATCTTGAGACTGTGCTTCTAACTCACGTAAACGCTTAATGGATTGACGAATAGTTTTATAGTTCGTCAACATACCACCTAACCAACGGTGATCAACATAAGGCATTTTGCAACGTGTTGCTTGCTCTGCAACAATTTTACTTGCTGAGCGTTTAGTACCTACAAATAACACTTTATTCTTACCAGCCACTGCTTTTCCTAAGAAAGCCATAGCTTGGTTGAACATAGGCAATGTTTTTTCTAGGTTAACGATATGAATTTTGTTACGCGCACCAAAAATGTATTTGCCCATTTTGGGATTCCAGTAACGGGTTTGGTGTCCAAAATGCACACCAGCTTGGAGCATATCACGCATTGATACTTGAGACATTTTTATTCCTCTGTGGGTTAAGCCTCCATATATCCCAGCATTCAACCAAATAGGCACCCAAGAATACTGTGTCGATATATGTGTGGGTTTTAAAAAATAGCCGTAAGGCCGAGTTAAGGGCGCAATTTATACCATATTTTCTAGTTTTATGCTAGCACCTATTTTATTTATTGCTCATAAGCTTATTTTCTTAGCCTCTATCACCTTACTCACGCAGATATAAATAAACATCACATCTATCTTAGTGATAAAGCTATTTCTAACCTATCCATATTCAAATTCATGCCTATAATTAATAATCGCCTAACCATTGACTAATAACTTGTTGCCGCTCACCTGTTTGATTACTTAAATGCAACCATTGGTCAACATAGAGCTTCCATGTTATGTCACCTTTGGGTAACATGTAAGCCTTTTCACTGTATTGCATTGGTTGCCGTGGATTAATAGCACAGAGTGTAGGATTACGTTTTTGTTGATATAGTGCCTCTGAGGTATCTGTTATCATGACATCATACTTTTTATCCACTAACTGCTTAAAAATCGCCATATTATCTGGAGATAATGTCAAATTAACCTTAGGTAAATAAGCGTTTGCAAACCGTTCATTTGTACCTCCTTTAGGTTCAATCACACGTACTGAAGGTTGATTAATTTGTGCAATCGTTTGATATTTATCTTTATCTTCACAGCGTACTAAGGGAATCTTCCCATCAACATCTAACCGATCAGAAAAGAATGCAATTTTTTGCCTTTCTAAGGTAACAGAAATGCCACCCATAGCAATATCACATTCCCCCTTGAGGAAATCGGGTGTCAAGGTTTTCCATGTCGTTTTAACCCAGTTTACTTTTACCCCTAATGATTTCGCTAGAGATTCTGCCATGGTAATATCAATCCCTTCATATTGATCCTTAGCTGTTTCATAGGTATAGGGCTTATAATCCCCTGTTGTGCATACAGTCAAAACACCTTTTTTTAATACCGTATCTAAATGCGATTCAGCACACACAACACTTGAAGATAATACAAGTAACAACAGCCCTATTTTTTTCATTGACCGATCCCTTAAAAAACTAATAAATAGGGTTATTATCAAGGAGAATTAGATGATTAACAAGAGCACACTAGCATCAAATAAAACCACTGCTATTAAATAATGGCAGTGGTTTTACCTATTTAGATTTTTTCTTGGTTTTTTTAGCTTGTTGTTGAGACATGAGCAAAGGTTTTAAGAACTTACCTGTCCAAGAATATTCAAGCTCTGAAATTTCTTCTGGTGTACCTGAAGCAATAATTTTTCCGCCTTTTGAACCACCCTCTGGCCCCAAGTCAACAATCCAATCCGCCGTCTTAATGACATCTAAATTATGCTCAATTACTACTACCGTATTACCATCATTTCGTAAACGATGTAAAACTACTAGCAATTGCTGGATATCAGCAAAATGTAAGCCTGTTGTAGGCTCATCTAATATATATAAAGTTTTGCCTGTATCTCGTTTAGAAAGCTCACGTGCCAACTTAACACGCTGCGCTTCACCACCCGAAAGAGTGGTTGCACTCTGCCCTAGTTTGATATAAGACAAACCAACATCAATCAAAGTCTGTAACTTACGCGATAAAGCAGGTACCGCCTCAAAAAACTGAGCTGCATCCTCTATGGTCATCTCTAATACTTCGTGAATCGTTTTGCCCTTGTATTTAATATCCAAGGTTTCGCGGTTATAGCGTTTACCTTTACAGACATCACAAGGCACGTAAACATCAGGGAGAAAATGCATTTCAACCTTAATCACACCATCCCCCTGACACGCTTCACAACGCCCGCCTTTCACATTGAATGAAAAACGCCCTACATTATAACCTCGCGCACGTGACTCAGGCACAGCAGCAAACAACTCACGAATAGGGGTAAAAATATTGGTATAAGTCGCAGGATTCGAACGCGGTGTACGTCCAATCGGGCTTTGATTAATATCGACCACTTTATCTAACTGATCCAGCCCCTTGATAGAGTCATAAGTCGCCACTTCCAATGTAGTTGCATTATTTAATGCCGTTGCCGCTAGAGGATAAAGGGTATCATTAATCAGTGTTGACTTACCTGAGCCAGAAACCCCTGTAATACAAGTAAACAATCCTAAAGGAACATGTAAATCAACACCTGTTAAATTATTACCTTTAGCCCCTTTTAACACCAATTCTTTTTTCTTATTATAAGCTGTACGCTTTTCTGGTACTTCAATTTTTAAAGCGCCTGATAAGTATTTACCCGTGATAGAGTCGGGGTTACTCATAATCTCTTCTGGGGTACCCTGTGCGACAATAGCACCACCATGCACACCCGCCCCAGGACCAATATCTATCACATAGTCAGCCAAGCGAATAGCATCCTCATCATGTTCAACAACAATAACCGTATTACCTAAATCTCTTAAATGAGTTAAGGTTTTAAGCAATCGATCATTATCACGCTGATGCAAACCTATCGAAGGCTCATCTAAAATATACATCACACCAACTAAGCCTGCACCTATTTGGCTAGCCAAACGAATACGCTGCGCTTCACCGCCCGACAAGGTCTCCGCACTACGCTCCAACGTTAAATAGTCTAAACCGACATTAACCAAAAACTCTAAACGTTGGCTAATTTCTTTTAGGATTTTTTCCGCAATAGCGCCTTTAGTGCCTGTTAACTTAAGAGTTGAAAAATAGTGATAACAATCTTCTATAGGCAATCGAACCACTTCAGGCAATGTTCTCTTGCCGACCCATACAAAGCGAGCTTCAGGCCGTAGCCTTGTACCTTCACAATCCGGACAAGCTCTTGTGCTGATTAACTTAGCGAGATCTTCCCGAACACTTTGAGACTCCGTTTCATGGTAACGGCGCTCTAAATTAGGTAATACCCCCTCAAAAGGGTGCTTACGTTTGACAATGTCACCACGGTCATTTAGATAATTAAAGGTGATTTGCTCTGTTCCACTGCCATTTAATACTAGTCCTTGTTGCTTTTCTGTTAAATCCTTAAAAGGCGTATCAAGACTAAACTTATAATGTGCGGCAAGCGAATTGAGCATTTGAAATGTATAAGCATTGCGTCTATCCCAGCCTTTAATAGCCCCCTCACCCAAAGTAAGTTCATCGTTTACGATACGTCGCGCATCAAAAAACTGCTTAACCCCCAAGCCGTCACAGCTAGGGCAAGCCCCAGCAGGATTATTAAAGGAAAATAATTTCGGTTCTAACTCACTGATGGAAAATCCGCAAATAGGACAGGCAAACTTAGCTGAAAATAAAATCTCCTCAAGCACTTCACCGTCCATAGGTGCAATAATAGCAGTATCATCCGCCAATTTAAGAGCCGTTTCAAAGGATTCTGCTAAACGTTGTTGAATATCGGGCTTTACTTTAAAACGATCAATCACTACATCAATGCTATGCTTTTTTTGCTTATCCAGTTTAGGAAGCTCATCTAACTCATACAGCCTTCCATCTACGCGAGCACGTACAAAACCTTGCGCACGCATTTCATCAAATACTGCTAAATGCTCACCTTTACGCTCTTTAATAATAGGCGCCAACAGCATCAGTTTACTACCTTCGGGCAACGCCAAAACTTGGTCGACCATTTGGCTTACTGTTTGTGCCTCTAAAGGCTCATCATGTTCAGGGCAATGAGGCGTCCCTACTCGAGCATATAGCAAACGTAAATAGTCATAGATCTCTGTGATCGTCCCAACGGTCGAACGAGGGTTATGCGAAGTTGATTTTTGCTCAATAGAAATAGCAGGCGACAACCCCTCAATGGAGTCAACATCCGGCTTCTCCATCATCGATAAAAACTGTCTTGCATAAGCCGATAACGATTCAACATAACGTCTCTGCCCTTCGGCATAGAGTGTATCAAACGCGAGTGACGATTTACCTGACCCAGACAATCCCGTCACGACAATCAATTTATCACGTGGTAAAGTTAAATCTATGTTTTTAAGATTATGGGTACGCGCACCACGAACAGATATATTTTCCAAAACAGCCTCATTTTGAGCATAAAAATCTAGTCAACTACTATAACACCAGAGAAAAAACGATGCTAATTAACTGTATGTATCACTAAATGAATAAATAACTATCCCTAACATAGGGTTACTCTCACTCTTTAAAAGCCCCCACCCTCAAAAAAATGTTACAGATTATTTACTCAAGATTGTATTTAATGACATTGAATTTAATAAAAATCTTATATTTTACACGATAAAAAATCAGTGGTATTACAAACATAAGACATAAACTATTCAGTGATGAGTTATTTAAAGTGAGATTTATTGTAAAGGCCTTTCCTTTGTAATATACAATTTACTAGGGAATATCAATCACCACTCAAATATTCCCACCGCTGTAATTTAAAATCATATCGATTTGCGTCAAAAATCATATTGGGGCTTGCATAGATTAGAAATGGAAACTCTGCTTCTTTGTCAAAAATATAACCTGGCCGTTTAGTTAACCTTAATTGTTTAGCATTTAATAACTGGTAAAACGTCTCTTTATCAGGGTATTTTCCGTGTTTTTGATGATAATATCTCACAACATCAACCACTTGATTGGCTTCATTTAGCCAACTTCTGTATAAATAAACCTGACCAGCCATACCGATAGCCACCGCAATGCCCCAGATACAAAGATCCACACAAAAAATACGCCACTGTTTATGAAAGAGAGTTTGAATAAAGAGCTCAAAAAAATAGATAGCTACGAAAAATAAAATGCACAGTTGTAATACTAAGCCTCCTTCCATAAAGCCCAAAAAACAAAAAACCAATCCAAAAAACAAACAGCCCACTGGCTTTGTTATTATTTTTTTTACGTTACTCATGACTATTTACGCTATCCCTTAACACAACAATAGCCATTTTAACTATAAAACAGTTATAATTAAAAGCTTTCACACTGTTATATTGATAGGCTAATCTGATGGAAGTTAATCCTATTGTCAATGCAATAAAAGATCTGACCGAGCGTACCGAAGCCATTCGGGGGTATCTTTGACTACGATCTAAAGAAAGATCGTTTAATCGAAGTAACACGTGAACTCGAAGACCCTGATATATGGAACAACCCTGAGCAAGCACAAAGTTTAGGAAAGGAACGCTCACAACTTGAGCACATTGTCACCACCTTAGATGATATGTCTAATGGACTCAACGATGCGCACGAATTACTCGAGATGGCTGTTGAAGAAAACGATGAAGCAGCTGTCGCTGATATTGAAAAAGAAGTAAAACGCCTTACCTCTACAATGGAAGCATTAGAGTTTCGCCGCATGTTCAGCGGTGAAATGGATCCTAACAATGCTTATTTAGATATACAGTCTGGCTCTGGAGGTACAGAGGCACAAGACTGGGCTAATATGTTATTGCGAATGTATTTACGTTGGTCTGATAGCCACGGGTTCAAAAGTAAGATTGTTGAGCTTTCAGAAGGTGAAGTTGCAGGTATAAAATCAGCCACTATTCATATTGAAGGTGAATACGTTTTTGGTTGGCTACGCACTGAAATTGGCGTTCATCGTTTAGTAAGAAAAAGCCCCTTTGACTCAGGTAACCGCCGTCATACCTCTTTTGCTGCCGTATTCGTATCGCCTGAGATTGATGATAATATTGAAATTGATATCAATCCTGCTGACTTAAGAATCGACACGTATCGCTCATCCGGTGCAGGTGGTCAACACGTTAATACCACCGACTCGGCTGTACGCATTACACACATACCCACTAATACAGTAGTTAGTTGTCAAAATGAGCGCTCTCAACATGCTAACAAAGACTATGCGATGAAGATGTTACGTGCTAAGTTATACGAATTAGAAATGCAAAAACGTAATGCCGCTGCTCAAGCATTAGAAGATACAAAATCAGATATTGGCTGGGGTAGCCAAATTCGCTCCTATGTACTGGATCAATCGCGTATTAAAGACCTAAGAACAGGTGTTGAAAATACTAACTGTGATGCCGTATTAGACGGTGATTTAGATAAATTTATTGAAGCAAGTTTAAAACAAGGCCTCTAATTTTAAGCATATCAACGAGAAAGAAGATGACTGAACAAAACACACAACAGCTAGATGAAAACAAACTCATTGCTCAACGTAAAGAAAAGCTAGCGGCCATCCGTGAAAAGCAACCCGTTGCATTTCCTAATGACTTTCGCCGTAATAGTTATATTGCAGACTTACTAGCCTTTGGTGAAGGAAAAGATAAAGAAGCGCTAGAAGCTGATAAAAAAACAATTAAAATTGCGGGCCGTTTAATGCTAAACCGCGGGGCTTTCATGGTTATTCAAGACATGACAAGCCGTATTCAACTTTATGTAGACCGCAAAAATTTACCTGAAGAAACCCTAACTGACATTAAGACATGGGACTTAGGCGATATCATAGCAGCAGAAGGTTATCTTTCACGCTCTAACAAAGGTGATTTATTTATCCATTTACAAAATGTGCGTTTACTTACTAAATCACTACGCCCATTACCTGATAAGCATCATGGTTTAACCGATACAGAAATGCGTTATCGCCAACGCTATGTTGACTTAATCGTTAATGAAGAAGTTCGCCATGTCTTCAAAACACGCTCACAAGTTATTAATCATATTCGCAAGTTTCTAACTGAACGCGACTTTATGGAAGTAGAAACCCCAATGCTACACAGCATTCCTGGTGGAGCATCTGCTAAGCCTTTCCAAACCCATCATAATGCATTAGATATGGATATGTTCTTGCGTATAGCACCTGAGCTTTATCTAAAACGTTTAGTCGTGGGTGGTTTTGAAAAAGTCTTCGAAGTGAATCGTAACTTCCGAAATGAAGGCGTTTCTACTCGCCATAATCCTGAGTTCACAATGATTGAATGGTATCAGGCTTATGCAGACTATGAAGATAATATGGATCTAACAGAAGAGCTATTCCGTGAACTTGCTTTAGCTGTTTTAGGTACAACCGACGTTCCTTACCAAGGTAAAGTGTTCCATTTTGGTGAACCGTTCGCACGTCTTTCTGTTGTTGACTCAATCTTAAAATACAATCCTGAAATCACGGCTGAAGACTTACGTTCTGTTGAAAAAGCACAAGCTATTGCGAAAAAAGCTGGTGCTGATGTAAAAGGTTATGAAGGGTTGGGCAAGCTACAAACCATGATTTTTGAAGAGCTAGTAGAACATAAACTAGAACAGCCTACCTTCATCACACGCTACCCATTCGAGGTATCGCCATTAGCGCGTCGCAATGATGAGGACCCTAGTGTTACTGACCGTTTTGAATTATTTATCGGTGGACGTGAAATCGCCAATGCTTATTCAGAGCTTAATGATGCAGAAGATCAAGCTGAACGCTTCATGCAACAAGTGAAAGAAAAGGATGCAGGCGATGATGAGGCCATGCATTATGACGCTGATTTCATCAATGCACTAGAATATGGGATGCCACCAACAACAGGAGAAGGCATTGGGATTGATAGACTGGTGATGCTACTAACCGACTCACCCTCTATTCGTGATGTAATTTTATTCCCTCACATGCGTCCGCTGGATAAATAATAAATAATTGTAGTGGGTTAACCGTTGTTAATCCATTACTGCAAATAAACTGCTTAGACAAAACCATATGAATGACTATAAAATCTTTAAAAGCTCTTCAGACAGCTATGAGGCAGTTAAACAGGGCTGGTCTTGGCCTGCTTTCTTCTTTGATATTTTATGGGCACTTATAAAACAACTATGGGGTGTGGCAGCCATTATTTTTGCCATAACGTTTATTATCGTTATTTTATTAACACCTAGCTTACAAGGCTTACCTGATGAGCAAATCATTCATATTATGAATAATATTAGCTTTATCATCGGAACGCCACTGCGAATAATATTAGGTATTTTCGGCAATAGACTAAGAGAAAAAAGTCTTCTTAAACGAAACTATGTACAAGTAGGAAATATTTCTTCTACATCACCCGCTAAAGCCATTGAGCAATACCTCAAGGGTAACAATAGTTTTTTAGAAATGTAATTATTTTTTTAGTCTACGTTTATGATACATTTGAACGTTTTAGCAACTTGCTCTTTTTCCCAAGGCTGTTGATAAATCAAGACTAATGTTGCATTCCCCTTTGCTTGAGCCTGAAAAGACCATTCTGTTTGTCCACCCACTCCCACCATACCTTTTGGATAGTCATCTGGTTGATAAACATTTTCATGAATAATTTTCAAAAAACTGGGATGCTCTGTTAATACCCATTGATAACCCGTTGTTGGATTAGCTTTAAGCTGAACTACTAGCCGCTGATTAAGTTTGAGATTAATCGAGTGGCACGCTGTTTTACTATTAATAACTAAAGGTTCTGGTACTGCTTGCTTATTCATACAACCTACAAAAAATACAGAGGCCAAAGTAATGAGAATAGTTCGAATACGCATATCAAGCCTTTTATAAACTATCAAACCCTTGCCTAATTTCTTCTTCGGGTAAATTTAGCCCAATAAAAACAAGTAGACTCTCTCTCTTTTCATCTGCCTGCCACTCTTTATCCCAATCTGCACTGTATAATTTTTGCACACCTTGGAATAGAAGCCGACGGTCATCATCTTTAATAGCCAACAGACCTTTATAACGTAAAATTTGATCACCATAAGTGATTAAAAGCTCATCCATAAACTCAGATATTTTAGATAACTCTAACGGTTTCGTTAGTCTAATCACAAATGATTGAATGGCCATTGTTTGCTGGGCGGGTGCTACTGGATTAAAAATTAAAGTATTTTTTGACAACTGATCATTTAAAATAAATCCTTCGATATTAAACAATAAACTTAAATCTATTTGTCCTTGAACAACCTTATACTGAGGTGCTCTAATATTAATTTGCTTAAGCCGTTGCTCTAACGCTTGCGTATTTGAATTAATATCAGTTTTTGTAATCAAAATACGATCAGCATATCCAACTTGAGCCTGAGCAATTGCAAACTGATCAAGTTGTTGCATAGCATGTACAGCATCAACTAAAGTAATCACACCATCTAGCAAATAACGTTCAGACAATACTTCTGACGAAAAGAATGTTTGAATAATTGGACCAGGATCAGCCATTCCCGTGCATTCTATAATTAAATAATCAAAAGAAAGGCGTCCATCATCTATGGAATCCAACAAATCATACAAGGCATCTGACAACTCATTCTGACTGCTACAACAAATACAACCATTACTTAAGGTTGTAATATTAGTGGCTCTATCACCTAACAGTGAAGTATCAACAGCAACCTCTCCAAACTCATTCTCAATAACAGCAATTTTGTAGCCATGCTGTTCTTTAAGAATATGCTGTAAAAGTGTCGTTTTTCCAGAACCTAAGAAACCAGTTAATATTGTTGCAGGAATAGCCATACATAACCTTATATTATTTAATTAACAACAACGAAAACCACCTTTACCTTTACCACCATAGCGCGCTTCCTGACGCTCTTTAAAAAACTCCTCATACGTCATAACAGGTTTGTCTGGATGATTTTTTTTCATATGAGCTACATAGTTATCATAATCAGGAATACCAATCATCATACGTGCAGCTTGGCCAAGGTATTTACTGGCTTTACCTAAATTTCCAAACATTTTATTTCTCCATAAGCACCCCATAACATGAGGTGCTTAGAATACATCAACTAGTGTGATGTTGATACTTTCACACCACCTTCGGGAACAGGTACATAGGCTGTTTCCTTATCAGAACGATTAGGATTCATAAAACCTTTTATACCTGTAACGATACCATACAATAATAAACTATAAACCACTAATAAGAATAAAATAGTTAATACAAGATTTGTATAGTTGTTACGTACAATATGGCCTGCATCTTGTATTTTATTTTCTAGTGATTTAATTACCAAGTCACCATCAGCAACTGGTACCGTTATTTGTGGGTCACTAATTAATGGAACAAAACGTTTATCAATATTTACAACAGACTTATCAGAAGCAACAGCACTAGATACTAAAGCGGCTAAGCTTTGAACATCTTCTTTATGTGCTACCATATTATTGATAACAACATAGTCTCTACCCGCTAGTTTATTTTTTAATACCGTAATCACTTGCTCAGCTTCAGCTAGAGAAACAGCTAAAGTTTTTGCGCTGGTATAAGGGGCTAATGTAGTACTAATAGAAATGGTTTCGCCACCATTACTTTGAGCTGATTGAAGAGCTGTTCTAATATCACCAATATTTTGCTCAAATCTAACAGCATCTTTTTGTTGGCTCTTTGCTGTATTAATAAAGCCAGGTATATTAATAAAGTTTGCCCATGTGGTAATAATTAATAACCAAACCGCAGGTATAATTGTTACCCATGTGTATTTCGCACGCTTCATTTTAATCAGAACAACAGTACCTAACACAAGTGCAACAGCTGCCAACATTTGATTCGAGATACCAAATAAAGGCCATAGACTCTTCACCCCACCCAATGGATCAACAACACCTTGGTAAAGTAAATAACCCCATAAACCAACACAGCCAGCTGTGCCAATTAGACTCGCCCAAATGGAGTCAGTCTTTTTCAATACAGGAACAAAGTTACCTAATAAATCTTGTAGCATGAAACGCCCAGAACGAGTTCCTGCATCTAACGCTGTTAAGATAAATAATGCCTCAAACAAGATAGCAAAGTGATACCAGAATCCCATATCAGTAAATGGAATAATCTTATGGAACACGTGTGCAATACCAACCGCTAAGGTAGGTGCACCACCTGCACGGTTAAGAACAGAAGGTTCTCCGATATCTTTAGCCGTTTGCAATATTTCATTAGGTGTAATCACAAACCCCCATGAACTCACCTTTTCAGCAGCTTGAATGGTTACATCATGTAAAGAGGCCAAAATCATTTGCCCATCAACAGAACCTAAGTTATGAAGATCTGGCATTGAAAAACCTAGTGTCGCAGGAGGCGTATTCATTACAAAATATAAGCCAGGATCAATAATACAGGCTGCAATAAGCGCCATGATTGCAACGAAAGACTCCATCAACATCGCACCATAACCAATAAAACGCGCATCGGTCTCATTTGCTAATAGTTTAGGTGTTGTGCCTGAAGAAATTAAAGCATGGAATCCTGAAACTGCACCACATGCAATGGTAATAAATAAGAATGGGAATACAGCACCACCCCACACAGGGCCGCCGCCACTAATATAATCAGTCATTGCAGGCATTTTTAAATCAGGTCGTAAAATAACAATACCAATCGCCAACCCTACAATTACACCAATCTTCAAGAAAGTTGCTAAATAATCACGTGGAGCCAAGATTACCCAAACAGGTAACATCGCTGAAACAAACGCATAACCAATCAGAATAAAGGTAAGCGTTGTATCTTTGAAAGTCAGATAATGTGCTAATTCAGGGTCATGAGCAATAACACCACCAAACCAAATAGCTAACACTAATAAGACTATCCCAATAACCGCAACCTCTCCAACTTTACCTGGACGAAGAAAGCGCATATAAACACCCATAAAAAGGGCTATCGGTACAGTTGAGAAAACGGTAAACACACCCCAAGGACTATCAGCCAGTGCTTTAACAACAATTAATGATAAAACACCTAGAATGATAATCATGATTAGGAAGCAACCAAACAAGCCAATGGTTCCAGCCACAGGCCCCATTTCTTCTTTAATCATTTCACCTAGCGAGCTACCATTACGTCTTGCGGATAAAAATAGAACAATAAAGTCTTGCACAGCACCCGCTAAGACAACCCCTGCCAAAATCCATAATACACCAGGAAGATAGCCCATTTGAGCTGCTAGCACAGGGCCGACTAAAGGGCCAGCACCTGCAATAGCTGCAAAATGATGTCCAAACAACACATAACGATTTGTAGGCACATAATTTAAACCATCGTTATTGACAACAGCTGGCGTAGCCCTTGAAGGATCCAGCTGCATAACATATTTTGCAATATAAAGACTATAATAACGATAAGCAATCAAATAAACTGAAATAGCTGCGACTATAATCCATAATGCACTAATAGCCTCCCCTCTTCTCAATGCCACGACACCAAGACAACATGCCCCCACAATGGCAAGAATTAGCCACGGAATTTGACAAAGTACCTTATTACTTTTCATATAAGCCCCTTATTGCGTTTATAATCCCATTAATATATATGGTTACAAACTAAAAAGCATTTTTTTTCTTAAAGTCATTAGTATAAGTCAAAATTACGCTAAATATTCTCTGGCATATCTATCTCAGTGATTATAAAAGAGACCAACTTCACATCCTTTTTTAATCACCAATCAAACACTATTTTTTATTTTTCTTTCTTTTTAACATACAGCACAAGATTATGATCTACCAATTTAAAACCATGACGCTCAGCTATGGCGTGCTGTAAATCCTCAATTTCTTTGTCAACAAACTCGATAACTTCACCCGTATCTACACAAACCATATGATCATGATGATCACCATCACCTAACTCAAATACAGCATGTCCACCATCAAAATTATGACGGACCACCAAGCCCGCCGACTCAAATTGAGTTAAAACACGATACACTGTTGCTAAACCAACGTCTTCACCCGACTCCATTAATGACTTATAAACATCTTCAGCACTCATATGGCGGCTCTCAGCAGCATCTAAAAGTTGAAGAATTTTGACCCTTGGCAATGTAACTTTCAAGCCAGCCTTTCTTAATTCACTATTTTCTACCATATGTTTTCTCACTTTACTCTTCGCAATAGACTATAATAAAGGTATCATACTATTTTTAATTAGATACTATAATATAGTGGAAGTCCGTTGCTAATGCAAAAATCAAAATTTATCCTAGTAGGCGGTTTCTTTATAAGCCTATTAACACTATCGGGATGTTTTCCTAGTGTTTATAAAATTGATATTCAACAGGGTAATATTATTACTCAAGACATGGTCAACCAATTAAGACCTGGAATGAGCCGTGCACAAGTCAATTATTTAATGGGTACTCCCTTAATCCTTGATCCATTTCATGCAAATCGTTGGGATTATATTTATAGTATTCAACCAGGTGGCGGAACTATGCGCCAAGAAAACATTACTTTATTCTTTAATGAAAATAATCAGCTAGTCAGTTTATCTGGAGATTTCGAGCCCGGAAAAACTCGTGAGGAAGAAATTCAAGGAAGCACTGAACAAGCACCTAGAGATAATACACCAGAAAATACTGATGATTCTTTAGAAAATCAAATCAGAGATGAAGTTGATAACGTAAAAAGTGTAGATATACCACAGATCAATATCCACTGACCACATAAATGCATAAATGTGCTAATCATACGAGCCTATTGCTGCAAACAGCATAGGCTTAGGTGTTTGCCAATTTTATAAACAAACCCCCATCAGCTCTTAATCTAATACTGAGCTAAAAGCCAAGTGATAGACAATAAGTCCGCACTCCCTCCAGGGCTTAAATGCTTATCTATAAGTTGCTGATCAAACAAGAAAAGAGGTGATAAACTCTCTGGCAAAAATAAGCCATATTGTTTTAGTAGATTTTTTGCTGTTTCTTGTACAAATGCCAGCCCTTCAAGTCCTCCTCTAGCAATAACATTTGTGTCATTATTATGAGCCATCAATACCATCAACGCCTGCAATAATGCTGTTTGCTCTGTGTGGCCCTGCCTTAAGAACTCAAGATACACGGGCAAACTGTATTGCGTAACTGTCTGAAATCCTGCTACTGCCTCTCCTCTAGCTCCTGTAAAGCCGTACAATTTATACAGTCGCTCTCCTGCTGTTTTTTGTTTGTTATTTGTCACTAGCTCATCAAGTATATTTTGACAGATAGTAGCCACTCTATCGCAAATGGCAATATAATTAATTCGTTCTTGTCTAGCCTCTAAATGGCCAACTACGGCACAAATCAATCCCAAAGAAAAGATAGCTCCTTTATGTGTATTCACACCTCGTGTTGCTTCAAACATCGCTTTCTCACAAGCAATACCCACAGGGCGAATAGCATTTAACAATGCATCCCCCTCTAATTCTTTATGCAAATAACCACAATAATAAAAATTGTCAAACCACTTGCTAATTGCTTGAATACTTACAATAAATGTCTGAAAGTCCATGTCATGATGTGCTCCTGAGTTATTACGATCAACCAGTCCTGGTTTGGGTGTTAGATCGACCTCTTTGAGCAAGGCTGTCGTTGCAAGTTTTGCAACCCTAGTCGCCGGCGTTTTTTTAATAAATGGCAAATACTGTCGTATTAAAGTTGAGCTATCATTTAGAGCAACACTGAAAAGCATTAATCTTTTCCTCTATAGCCTGAATAAGCTCTGATAAATTATGCTTTTGAGACCTAGCACAAGCATGTGCATATTCATCACAAATTAAACAAGGACGCGCACTAAACTCTGTAGATTGTCTAGAAATAATTCCATTTTGAGGACAGATCACATCAATATCCCAAAGCCTACCCAAAGGATGCTTCTCTTCAAGCGTTATAAAAGCTGCCTTTAACTGTGCGGCATCACCATGAACACAGAATAACGCCTCATAACCACAGGCAGTGCTAAAATCCTGCTTAGTTTTAATAATAAAACCATGAGCTCGACAAGTGATCTCAATATGTTGCAATGCCGTATTAAATAAATATTGAGCACCGCTACTGCACTTAGTCGAGCCAGGAATAACTAATGTCAATGAAATCAACGGCATATTATACTCTACAAGCCACTGTTGTTGATTTTTTGCACGCAGATCCCTCACTTGTAACAATTGGTCAAGGGTTATCTCTGGACCATCTGTCAAACTAAGAGTCTGCTGCATTATTGACTCCTCATTAATCTTTCACTTGCCTAACAATATCAATAACAGAACCATCACGATAGCGAACAACGCCCACCACACGATCAGTAAACTCAATAGGTTTAGGTTCACCAGTCAAGGATATTGCTCGCTCATAAAGTTTTTCAATCGTTGTAATCGGCAGATTAGCCGCTTTCAAGCGCTCGATAAGCTCTGGTCGCTTGGGGTTGACGGCAATACCATGATCGGTCACTAAGACATCAATATTATCACCCGGCGTTACCTTTGTTGTAACATTACGTACAACAGTTGGAATACGGCTACGAATAAGTGGCGCAACAATAATCCGTAAATTAGCACCGGCGGCTGAATCACAATGTCCACCAGAAGCACCTCGCATGACTCCATCAGATCCAGTCAATACATTGACATTAAAGCCTAAATCTATTTCTAAGGCACTTAAGATAGTTACATCGAGCTGATCAACACACGCTGCTTTTGATGCTGGATTTGCATAAACATTTGTGGAAATCTCGAAATGATTTGGGTTATTGGCAAGCGAGATTCCCGCTGCCGTATCAAAACTTTGAGTATCAATAAGTTTTTCAATAAGTCCTTTTTCGTGTAACTCAACAATACTGGCAGTAATCCCACCCAACGCAAAGCTAGCTGAAATACCTTTTTTGATCATTTTATCGCCAAGAAAGCGTGTACATGCTGTTGCAGAAGCTCCAGACCCTGTCTGCATAGAAAAGCCCTGCTCAAAATAACCTGAGTGCTCAATGATATCCGCCGCATAACGAGCAATCATGAGCTCACGAGGGTTCGATGTAAGCCTCACTGCACCCACTGCAATTTGTGTAGGATCGCCAACCTGATCCACTTTGACAATATAATCGACTTGATCTTGTCGAATACTAGGAGGCGTGTTAAAGAAAGGAACAATCGCTTCAGTCAGTAAAACAACATTTTTAGCATATTGTGCATCAACCATTGCATAGCCTAGAGAACCACAACGGGATTTGCCCGTTACTCCGTTTGCATTACCAAACTCATCCGAAGTTGATACTCCAAGAAATGCAACATCAATCTTTATTTCACCTTGTTGAATAAGATTAACTCGACCACCATGAGAATGAATTTGAATAGGCTTTTTCATTAAACCATGAGAAATTGCATTCGCTAGCTCACCACGCATACCTGATGTATAAATTTGAGTAATAACACCTGACTCAATATGCTTGATTAATGGTTCATTACAACTCAATAATGAGCTAGAGGCTAAAGTAAGATCTTTGATCCCCATCCTAGCGATGATATCCATCACACTATTAATGGTCTTATCACCCTCACGAAATGCATGATGAAAAGAAATGGTCATTCCATCTTTTAACCCTGTAGCTTTAATAGCCTCTTCTACTGAATTGAGTATTTTTCTTGTATGCTTTTGAGTAGCATCCGCTAAATAAGGTGTTGCCGCATAAGGAGTAGAAAATGGTTTTAAACCTTCTAACTCTGGGTGCTGTTTCACAAGTGTATCTAATGTAGTTTTCATAATGGAGCTCCTTAAATCATATAGTCTTATTTATTGACGAACGCCAGAAGCTTCATAACGAGAAATAATTCTGCGAGCGTTATTAATGATAGGATTATCAATCATCTTACCGTTTAAAGAGATAACGCCTAAACCTCTTCTTTCGCCATCTTCCGCTGCTTCAATTACTTGTTTAGAGTAATCAACCTCTTGTTGCGTAGGCGCATAAGCATTATGTAAGGGTAAAATTTGGCGAGGATTTATAAGAGATTTACCGTTGTAACCAAGCCCCTTAATAAACTCAACTTCTTTTAAAAAGCCCTCCTCATCGTTAACATCTGAATAAACTGCATCAAATGCATCAATGCCAACAACACGAGCCGCATGCAATACAGCACAGCGCGCATAGAAAAGCTCTGAACCATCACCACGCTGTGCTTGCATATCAACCAGATAATCAAATGCAGCAATAGCTATAGCGATCATACGTGGTGATGACTGTGCAATAGACACAGCATTGATAACACCAATAGCAGACTCAATCGCAGCAACAATTTTTGTTGAGCCGACAGGACGTCCTGCCTCTTTTTCAATACGCTCCATATGTTTTTCTAACTCATAAACATCTTCTGCTGAGTCAGTCTTTGGCAAGCGAATAGCATCAACGCCCCCCCAAATAGCAGCTTCAAGATCTTTCAAACCAAATGCTGTTTTTAGTGAGTTAATTCGAACAATGACCTCAATACCAAACTCCCTATATATTGGTAATTGTAATGTTTGGTACACTAGTAAGCGAGCACTGTCTTTTTCACGTATCGAAACGGCATCCTCTAAATCAAACATAACCGAGTCAGGTCTATAAACAAACGCTGTAGATAACATAGCAGCATTTGCACCAGGTAAAAATAACATGCTACGGCGTAATTTTTTCATTTTAATAGACTCCAGTTTAACTCAGTCACCTCAGATCCACGTAAAACAGCAGTTTCTACTCGTGCTCGAATAGCACAGTCTAAAGCACCTTTATCCTCAATAATAATTAACCCATCAACAACTTGCAGCTTATCAAGGGTTTCTTTAACAACTGATGTGATTTTTTCTCCAAATTGGTGCATAACATTACTATGAATAATGATTTCAAGTCTGTCTTGTGGAGAAACCTTAACCTGTAGGTCACTGGACTCCAGTGTCCCTGCTATTGCATCTTTAATGATTTTCATAATACCTCTCTCGAATTGGTTACAAAGTTTTCTTTTAGGAAAGCCCATGTTGTTTCAGGTACTAACTTTTTAACTTCCTCAAAGTTATTCTCTTTAAGAAAATAACGAACAGCTGTTGCAGAAATAGGCGTTCCATCAATCTTTTTACGCTCGATCTCAATAACGTTAATAGTTGGGGAGCTTGTTTGATATTCACTTAGCCAATATTTCATTCCATGATTATATTTGTCTGTTATTGGTGAGAAAGGCTCTGTCCCCACAAAACGACTCATGATATTAAGTGATGGCGCTATATAATTTCTGAATAATAGTAAATCAATCCCCGTAATAGCGTGATCTACATCTGCTTTTTCTTTTAGAAAATAACTAGGAAATGTTGCTTTAGATACAATATATTCAGAGCTAGAAAGAACAGTAACATTTGCAATACTTGATGTACCCTCTTGCACCAAACGGAAACGATCTTTGAACGAAAACATTGAGCTATCTTCACTCACAACAAACACATAAAGCCAATCACATTGCTTTGCAGCAAACTCAACAAGATATTGATGACCTAAAGTGAAAGGGTTAGCATTCATTACAATACTCCCTATCTTCTTTCCTGCATGCTGCTTCTGAGAAAGTTTCTCACAATACCCCTTTACTCCAACAGGTGTATTCTCCATAAACGTTGCCAAACCAGGGATAACAACCAAGGGATAAAAACCACACTTCTCAAACACCCGAATATTTTCTGGTTTTGTATAAAGAAACAGGTGAAACACACCACGATCTGATGCGTAGAGTATAAGTTCATTAATAAGGCGACTCGTTAAGTTTTCACCCCGATACTCTGGGCTGATAGCTACGCACTTAATGATATTATGAAAAAGTCCTGCACACGCAATAACATCATTATTATCAGTATACGCAACTGCAAATAAATCTACTTGGTGGTCTACCTTTAAATGACACTTTTCTAAAAGCCCCTTTACATCATTTAGAGATTTTTCACTGTTGTTTAACAATCCAAATTTTATTTCAGTAGTCATTGTTCCGCCTTTCTTTACCTTGCGTCACTTTACTCTATTTATTCTATAGAATTAGTGATCTAGGCAACTTTCTGTGAAGGTTTTTTCATCTTATTAAATATTATTTACCTCATCAGTAATAAAGTTAGTCAGACGACCTATTTTCTCAATTTCAACCTCTATACAATCCCCTGCTTTCATAAATAATGGTGGAACACGTTTCTTACCCACACCACCCGGTGAGCCGGTAATGATAACATCGCCCGCGGATAGCTCAGTAAATAAACTGATATAGGCAATTAACTCGGGAATTTTGTGTATAAGATTACCCGTATTATCGTGTTGAACTCGGTTGTTATTTAAATAAGTAGAGATTGTTAAATTACTAGGATCAGGTATTTCATCAGTAGTTGTTAAGCATGGACCAAAACCACCTGTTTTTGGCCAGTTTTTCCCTGCCGTAAACCAACTATGTTGCCAATCACGAACTGAACCATCCATATAACAGCTATAACCAGCCACATGCGCAAGGGCATTTTCTTCTTTTATATGAAAACCATCTTTACCAATAATAACAGCAAGCTCGCCTTCATAATCAAACTCATTGGTAATACTTGGCTTTATAATGGAACATTTATGGCCTGTTTGTGAATCAGGGAAACGAACAAAAAGCGTTGGTGCTGGATCAGTCTGATTGAACTCTACACGTTTATCAGCGTAATTCATCCCAACACACAGAATTTTATTGGGTCGAGTTATTACGGGTAAATAAATAACTTCTTGCTCACTAAAGTCTGGACTATCATGCAAATAACTTTGTACTCGTTTTAAGCCCCCACCCGCAATTAATGACTTTAAATCACAAAATTGTTGCCCTACCCTTGTTGATAAATCGATAATACCTTCTGGTGTTAAAATTCCATAATGCTCTTTCTCATTATAATTATAGCTGATAAGTTTCATTAGATATCTCTCTTAATACATGTCTAAACCACATTCACTTAATAATTAAAGGCTTAACCTACCCTAAAAACAACTTATTGATAAAAGTAGTAGCATAAGCTTTAACAGTAAGAAAGATAGAGCGACCAAAGTTAATCACCTGCCAAATAATAGACTCACCGTTTGCTCCATCTCTATATCTTCAACGTTAAATGATTAATTTTTATCCATACAATGGAAATGGACCTATTAACTGGCCAAGCACTAGAAGAGATAACGACACATTAATTGCACCACCTATACGTGTAGCAATTTGAGCAAAAGGCATTAACTCCATACGCTCTGCTGCTGTCAATATCGCGACATCACCTGTTCCACCTTGCCCACTCTGACAACAAGAAATGACAGCCGTATCGATAGGATACATTTTCATTTTCTTGGCAACAAAAAAACCAGTCGCAACTAAAGAAACTACTGTGCTAACGATAACGATTAAATTTGTTATTGTGAAAGCAGCAACCAACTCATTCCAAGGCGTAATAGCAACGCCAACAGCAAATAAAATGGGATAGGTAACCGATGTTTGAAAGAACTTGTATACAACTTGTGAGCCACTGAGCACTTTAGGCGAAACAATAGAAGTCAGCTTTAATAAAACAGCAGCAAACAGCATACCTACAGGTGCTGGAAGCCCTATAAGTTTTTGACCTAGCATGCCGATCATATACATCATCACCGCAAGCAAAACACCTGATGCAAACGTGGTTACATCTGTTGATAATGAACCGTTGCTATGAAGTTTTATCTCATCATCTTTACCATCGTTGGGCAATAAACGACCATTACCTGTTAAATGTGGATAACTTTTACCTATTCGATTGAGAATACCTGCGCAACAAATACCGGTTAAACCACCAAGCATCACAATGGGTAAAACTTTACCTAAAAATACTCCTTGCTCTCCACCAAAAATGGTGGCATATCCCATTGATAAAGGTATAGCTCCCTCACCAACACCTCCCGCCATAATAGGTAATACGATGAAGAAAAAAGTATGAAGAACCGGAAGACCTAATACAACACCTACAGTGACACCCACAACCATTCCTACGATTTCACCACACAACATAGGAACAAAAACACGTATAAAACCTTGGATTAAAGTTTTACGGTCCATACTCATAATACTACCAACGATAATGCAGCAGATATAAAGATAAAGTATATGAGTGCTTTTATAAAAAGAAGTTGTCGCTTCAACAACAGGAGCAGGTAATAATTTATAATAAACAAGTGCAGAAGGAATAAATGTTGCACATATTGCTGCTGCACCCATTTTTCCGACAACAGGTAAACGTTTACCTATCTCCCCACAAGCAAACCCAAAAAAAGCACAGGTAGCGACCATTACCACAATATCAGCAGGAAGAGTGCCTGTTAATGCAATGATTGCAAAAATCAAAATACCACAGGCAATAAATAATGGTAGAGGAATAACGCCTATTTTATATTTATCTGTAAACTTCCAGAATTTTTCTTGCCATGTTTCTTTTATTACAGAGTCACTAATATTGGTGCTTCTATCTTGGTCATTCATAATCCTACCTCTGTGTTTGTTTTATAATTTTGTATTTCTTATAGAGGAGTCTAGCAAAAAAAAATCGTGGTTTTTATGGAGTAAATGGCGTTATATTTTTTTACTACCAAATATTGATGATCTACATCACGAGACTATTTTTTTATTCTATTACCCTATTCAAAAGGTTTTAATTTATACTGAGCAACACAGATTACACCCCTTAAAACTAAGCAGCTAATTATGCTAAAGTCCCTAAAAAAAAGATTGAACTCTTTTGCAACTAAACTTTTTATCTCATTAATTATTTTCTTCATTGTTATATCTCTTATATTAATATATTACTTCAGTAAACGATTTGAAGAGCTCCTTTACCAACAAATAGGTAAATATGCTCTAGTTCAAGCAAAAGAGATAGCCATTATTCCCAATCTAATTTCTGCCGTAGAACAATATGATGTAAAAGGCATCAACCAATTTGTTTCTCAGCTTTATGCCAAATCTGACGCAAGTTTTATCGTTATTGGTGATACGAAAGGCAATCATTTATTTCATACGGGTAATATCCAACTCTATTCACCTATGATAGGTGGAGACAATGACGCTGTACTAAAAGGTGAAAGTATTATCTCTATAAGAAAAGGAACTCTCGGTGTTTCTCTACGAGGAAAAACCCCTATTATTAACAAAAATGGGCAGGTCATTGGTATTGTTTCCGTAGGCTATTTGCAACACGATATCCATTTAATTTATAGTGAAGAATTTGCACCGATTATCATCATATTCATTCTTCTAACTATTTCAGTATTCGCGTTTTCATGGTTTTTCTCAAGACGTATAAAGTCTCAAATGCTGGGGCTTGAGCCTAAAGAGATCTGTCGATTAGCCATACAACAAGAAGCTATTCTAGAGTCCATTTTTGAAGGGGTTATTGCCATTGATATCAACTATAAAATAACAGCCATTAATTATGCTGCAAGATCTATTTTAGGTATTGAACAATCCGCCGCCAAATTAACCGGAATGGATTTAAGCTCAATTATTCAAATGACCGACTTTTTAGGAAGTGATAGTAAAACAACCGACTGTAAAGATGAAATCTCCCAATTCAACAATATCGCGGTCATTGCAAGCCGTATTCGAATCATGATCAATAACCAACTCCAAGGCTGGGTGATTTCTTTTAGAGATAAAAATGACATCAACAGTTTAAATTTACAATTAAGTCAGGTAAAACATTTTGCAGATAATTTAAGAGTCATGCGTCATGAGTCTTTAAACTGGATGGCAATGCTAGCTGGATTACTTCACATGAAGGAATATGACAAGGCAATCAATCTTTTAGAGGCTAAATCACTTGGTAGCCAAAGAACATTAGACTTTATCTCAAGTCGTTTTCAAAACCATGCAATCTGTGGTTTGCTATTAGGCAAATATTCAAGAGCTAATGAGTTAGGATTAAACCTAATACTAGATCCTGCTTGTCAACTAAAAGAAATCCCCCCTAAACTCACAGAAGTTATGCTCATTTCTATTATAGGGAATCTATTAGATAATGCCTTTGATGCCATTATGAACTTAAAAGACCCCAAGCTTATCGGTGAGCGCAATCATATTGAACTATATATTTCTGACGAAACCGATGAATTAGTCATTGAGGTTGCAGATCAAGGCACAGGCGTGAACCCAGTACTTCGTGACCATCTTTTTGAGCGAGGGATCACATCCAAAGCCTCGGATGACCATGGGATCGGATTATACTTGGTTGCATCTTATGTTAAGCAAGCTGATGGCTTCATTACCATCAGTGAAGGTGATGAAGGAGGTGCTATTTTTTCCATCTTTATCCCAAAGTAATTATAAGCTGATTTGATAACAGTAACTTAAGGAAATCATAAAATGACGCTACCAATAGATATTCTTATTGTTGAAGACGAACCAATCCTTGCAGGGGTTCATGCTGAAATCATAGGGCAGATATCAGCATTTAGAGCGGTTGCTATTGCATCCTCCCTACAAGAGGCAAAGCAGCTTATCCCAAAACTAAAACCACAACTCATCTTACTAGATAACTATTTGCCTGATGGGAAAGGAATAGATCTGTTTCAAAACATCATTACACTTAATTTAGACTGTCATGTTATTTTTATTACCGCAGCCAGTGATATGCAAACCTGTAGCGATGCCATAAGGCTGGGAGCTTTTGACTATATCATTAAACCTATATCTTATGAGCGACTAAAATACTCTTTAACTAAGTTTGAAAGCTTTATTAAAACACAAAAAAATACCACCTATCTCAGTCAACAAAAAATAGATGAGCTATTTAACTTACAAGGAAAAGATTTTAAAGATAAAAATAAAACAAAAGGTATTGAAGAAATTACGTTGCAAAGCGTTCAAAATCTTTTCATTACCAATCCTAAAAAACTCTACTCAGCGGAGACAGTTGCAAAAGAGTTAGGGATGAGTAAAACCACCGTGCGACGCTATTTAGAATACTGTATAAAAATTAAATTTTTAACAATACAAATATCTTATGGAAATGTAGGTAGACCTGAACGGTTTTATATTAAAGCATAACACGTCGACCTAAAAAATGTGCCAGGTTACTCCCAACAGGGGTAATGGAGTTGTTGAAAATATTATCATAAGAAGCAAATACTAAAGACTTATCCCCTCCAACATTATACCCTCGTTTATTTAAAACTCGGCTGTCATCATTATGTCATACTTTAGTCGTAAGATACCTAAGATATTTAGTGACAAAAGTGTTTTATCCATACTATGCTTAAAAAAATCTATTTGTACCTTATCCTTGCGCCAACCTTTATCTTTCTTATTTTATTTACCTACCTGCCTTTATTCCGCTCATTCTCTGATAGCCTCTATGACTCTCGCTATGCAATTGATGGAGAAAAATTTGTTGGCCTTGCGAATTTTTATCGCTTATTTGATGATCCTATCTTCTGGTTATCACTAAAAAACAACGTCATTTATATTTTGCTCACCGTAATACCTGGTGTATTACTCGCTTTATTTTTAGCGGTCATTCTTTGGGAAAATAAACGCATTAATCGCTGGTTAAGAACAGCTTTCTTTTTCCCTACCATTATCCCACTGGTTAGTGCTGCCACCATTTGGACCTTTATCTTTATTCCCAATCTCGGGTTATTAGACTACTACCTTGCTAAATGGTTTGGACCTATGAATACCAATTATTTAGGAATGAGCCAATCAGCATTGATTGCTCTGAGTATCGTTGGCATTTGGAAATTTGCAGGTTATTACATACTCTTCTTCTTAGCGGGACTGCAAGCGATGCCTACATCTGCGCGAGAGGCAGCAATTATGGAGGGCGCATCACGACGACAGATTTTTTTCCACATCACGCTTCCACTATTAAGACCCACTATTAATTTCGTTGTCATTATCGCCCTTATTTACTCAATAACCCAAATAGACCATGTTGTTGTAATGACACAAGGCGGCCCTAGTAACTCAACATCTGTTTTACTCTACTATATCCAAGACCTCGCCCTCAACAGTCATGATATTGGCAAAGCATCAGCAGCTACGTTTATTTCTTTAGTTTTACTTTTTGGCTTCTCTGTATTTAATCTACGTATTCTAGAAAAAGGTGTCCACTATGAACACTAATGCTTCAGTGGGGCGACGCATATGGCTTATCACTTTACCTATCATCCTAATCTGCACAGCTATCCTATGGTTAAGCCCTTTTTTATGGATGATTTCTTCATCTATTAGTGAGGATAGCTTTAGTTTAGACATGGCCTCAATTTTACCAAGGCTACCTCTTTCTTTAGAAAATTTTAAATTAGCTTGGGGCAGTGCTGACTGGCCAACACTTTATATCAATACCATTATCTTTTCAGTAGGGACATTCATCATTCAGCTTATCACCATTACGACCGCTGGTTATGTATTTGCATATCATGAGTTTAGAGGAAAAACTGTTTTATTTTACCTACTACTTATCCAACTAATGATTATGCCAGTCATTATGATGGTTCCCAATATGATGACACTAAAAGAGTTAGGGTTACTCAATACACTGTTTGGTACCATGATGCCTTATTTTGCATCAGCTTTCGGTGTTTTTCTAATGCGACAAGCTTTTTTAAACATTCCAAAAGAATTAGAAGATGCCGCACTCATGGAGGGATGTCGTTGGTGGCAGACTATAATTTATGTGCTGCTTCCCATGACAAAACCTGCCCTATTAGCCTTTGCGACTGTTAGCATCACTTACCATTGGAATGAATACGTTTGGCCGTTAATGACATTAAACGACCCCTCACAACAAGTATTAACCGTAGGCTTAGTCTCTTTCGCGATGGGGGCTGAATCTGGTGGGCAGTGGGGCGTCATCAGCGCTGGTACCCTCCTCGTGTGCTTTCCTTTAATGTTAGTGTTTATTCTATTCCAAAAACAATTTTTGAGTAGTTTTGGATTTTCTGGTATCAAATAAGAGGATTTTATATGTTATTTGCTCATATTTCTGATTTACATTTTCGTAGTGATGGTCGGAAATTATATGATTTTATCGACACCAACACGGCCAATGCTGAAGTGGTTAATCGCATCAACTCATTAACTGAAAAGCCTGATGCAGTTATCATTACAGGCGATATTACCAATTGTGGATTAGAAAATGAATACAAAGTAGCAAAGCGCATATTAGGACACTTACAATATCCCATTTTAATCGTACCAGGAAATCATGATAACAAATCCTTTTTTTTAAAAGCATTCCACCCCCTTTGCCCTTTATTAGGCGATAACCCCCAACAAATTGCCTATAAAGTGGAGCATGATGAAGCACAATTACTGTTCATTGACTCAACTGAACCAGGCACACATGCAGGGCGACTCAGTGATTATACACTGCAATGGTTAGACAATGCCCTCGAACAGTCCAACAAACCAAGTTATTTATTTATGCACCATCCACCTGTGGCCTTGGGTAACTTGCAAATGGATAGAATAAGTTGTCAAAATGGACATGAATTACTAAAACTAATAGATAAATACCCGCACCTAATCCGAATTTTCTGTGGTCATGTCCATAGAACCATGTTTACCCAATACAAACAAACTATTATCGCTTCTGCCCCAGGAACAGTTCATCAAGTTCCTTATAGCTCAACCGACCCTACAGACCTCTATTGCTTAGAGCCTGCTGCTATGCTTATGCATCGACTCGTTCCTAAAACAGGTCTTGTAACCTATAGTCAACCATTAACACAAATATCTGGTCCCTATCGCTATGAATCTGCCATTAGTTGTCCAGGAGACTAATTGATGTCATTTATTCAGCTCAAGGATATAACAAAAAGTTTTGACCAACATTGTATTTTAAACAACATTAATCTCGACATAAAAAAAGGAGAATTTTTAGTATTAGTTGGCCCCTCAGGGTGTGGTAAAAGTACATTACTACGTATTTTGGCAGGTTTAGATTACGTTTCCAGTGGTCACATTTTATTTAACCAGCAAGACATAAGCCAATGGGAACCTAGAAAACGTAACTTCTCATTAATTTTTCAAAACTATGCGTTATTTCCTCACATGTCAGTGGAAAAAAATATTACGTTTGGTATGAAAGTGAGAGGAGAGGATAAAAGCCTATTTCCTGAAAAAGTACAAAAAGTTGCCAAAATGCTTCAACTTGACCCCCTACTTAAACGTAAACCCAAAGAGCTATCAGGAGGACAACGTCAACGTGTTGCTATGGCAAGAGCCATTGTCCGTGATCCCGAATTATTTTTGATGGATGAGCCGCTATCTAATCTTGATGCTAAACTAAGGGTCGAGGTTAGACAAGGCATTATGGATCTCCATAACACCTTAAAAACCACGACTGTTTATGTTACCCACGATCAAATAGAAGCCATGACCATGGCAGATCGCATCATCGTTTTGAATAAAGGTAGTTTACAACAGATAGGAACACCACAAGAATTATACGATAAACCTGATAATTTATTTGTGGCAACATTCATTGGCACACCTGCCATGAATATTTTAAAGCTGCCCTGCCAACAAAATACCATCATACTAGGAGAACAAACGTTAGCAATTCCTAATACTCAATCCCCTTACAAAAGGTCTGATGTGTATTTAGGCATTAGACCTGAGCATATTCAAGAAGAAGCATTCACTAATACAAGCAATGACATCTCCATTGATGCTGAAATTCAAAATAGAGAATTACACGGAGCTGAATACTTAATTCAAGCCTATACAGCTTTTGGCACCATCCAATACCGTAAAGCAAACCAAGGCATGGCTCCAAAATTAAAGCAAAAAATTAAACTTTATATTAATACAAATAAAATTTATTTTTTCTCAACAGACACTCAAAAAAACCTACTAGTGGAGGGGTAAATGAGTAAAGCAAAACTAATCACAGCCTGTGCAATTGGACTATTTACCCTCAATAATGCATTAGCTAAAGAAAAAATCGACTTTATGTTTCCTGCTCCAGTAGATGGAAAACTAACGATGGAAATGACACGTGTGATTAAAGAATTTAATCAATCACAAAACGAAGTAGAAGTCAGAGGAATTTTCACAGGCGACTATGACACAACCAAAATGAAAGCAGAAGCTGCTACAAAGGCAGGGCAACCACCTGCATTGGTTATCATGTCAGCAAACTACACAGTGGACCTCGCCCTCAAAAACATGATATTACCTATGGATGAGTTATTTAAATACGATCCATCAAAGGTATCAGCAAACGATTTTTTAACAAAAAACTTTTGGCCGGCCGTTCATAAAAATGCTCAAGTAATGGGAAAAACCTATGGTATCCCTTTCCATAACTCCACCCCCATTTTGTACTACAATAAAACATTGTTCGATAAAGCAGGCATCAAAGCCCCCCCTAAGACATGGGATGAACTGGTAAGTGTTGCGAAAAAACTAACCAACAAATCCGAAGGCCAATGGGGTATCATGTTACCAAGCACTAATAATGACTATGGTGGCTGGACATTATCCACATTAGTTCATGCCAATGGCGGACAATTCAATAATCCCGACTATCCCGGCGAAGTGTTTTATGATAGCCCAACCACCAAAGGCACCTTACAATTCTGGCGTGACTTAGTATATAAACATGAGGTTATGCCAGCCGGTGTTCTCAACTCCAAACAAATCAGCGCCAACTTCTTTTCTGGAAAACTAGGAATGGCCGTCTTAAGTACTGGTGCATTAGGGTTTATGCGTGATAACGCAAAAAACTTTGATATGGAGGTCGCCATGCTACCTGCGAAAGAAAGACAAGCTGTGATTATTGGTGGAGCTAGTCTTGTTAGCTTTACAGGAATCTCCGAAGCGCAAAAAAAAGCAGCCTATCAGTTTTTAAACTACTTAGTTAGTCCAGAAATAAATGGCAGCTGGAGCCGATTCACAGGTTACTTTGCTCCTCGAATGGCGGCCTATGATTTGCCCGAAATGAAAGACTATTTAACCAAGGACCCACGTGCTAAAATTGCATTAGAGCAATTAAAATTCGCCCACCCTTGGTATGCGACCTATGAAACCGTTGCCGTACGCAAAGCCATGGAAGATCAACTGGCAGCATTAGTCAATGATAAAAACTACAGCGTTGAGCAAGCCGCTAAAGCGGCACAACAAAAAGCTGACCAAATTATGCAACCCTACCAAGCTGCCACAGCATTAAGTCCTAAATAATAAAATATACCTACCATAAAAAAGAGATCATTCTAACCCAATGATCTCTTTTAATTAAAAATGACAGAAGTTTTCTTAGTCATTCAGTTGATGACAAAGTTTTTTAATCGCCTCAACCATTTCAATACTTGGCCGGGCTATTCGATCATCTTGAAATAAAATGAGTTTGTTGTTCGCTACAGCAGAAAGATTTGTCCATGGTCGCCAACTGTCTAGCAACGCCTGATTAGAGGAAATGATCACCTGTGGATTACGCGCTAATACACTCTCTATATTCACCTGAGGGGCTGATAGATCAATATCATCAAAAATATTTCTAGCACCACAAATATTTAATGCATCATTGATGATTTGCTTTTTACCTAGGGTGTACATCGGCTTATCCCATACCTGATAAAATACAGTTAGGGGCTTTTCTCGATAATATTGATTTTTAAGTTGTGTTAACTCTGCTTGTAATCGCTTGGCAAGTTGCTCACCCTCTTCTTCTTTGCCAATTTGCTTTCCTAAATAAACAATGTCATTGCCCAGTTCCTTCAATGTCTGAGGATCTCGGCTGATGACTTTGATACCCAGTGAAGTAAGCTGTTGTTGTTGTGCTGAATTGATTGCCGAGGGCCAAATTAAAACAATATCAGGCTTCAAACTGACTATTTTTTCTAAAGAATAACTGCCAAAGTTACCAATAGAATCAACTGTTTTAAGGGCTGGTATACGCTGCTTATCCAGTATAGATGCACCCACCAACTGATCTGTTGCCCCCAAGTCAACCACCATATCGGTAAAAGAGGGCGTTAAGCTAATAATTTTTGGCTTGGTTAACTCATCACCATACGCAACAACCGTCACAAATAATAAAAAGAAACTAACCCACCATTTTATAGACATGATCAGTGATTATCAGTTGGTGATTCTTGTTGGTGTTGCAACCCGAGTAAATGCCCCATTTTGTTTGCTTTGGTTGCTAAATAACGTTCATTGTAACGATTATTACCAAACTCGATAGGCTTACGGCTAGTTACTGTAATACCCAACTCGGTTAATGCAGCTATTTTTTTAGGGTTATTCGTCATCAACTCAACCGCCTTTATTCCTAAATGTTCTAGCATTGGACGACACATGGTGTACTTTCGCATATCAGCTGGAAAACCTAGCTGCTCATTGGCCTCCACTGTATCAGCACCTTTATCTTGCAGGGCATAGGCTCTAATTTTATTTAACAACCCTATCCCCCTGCCTTCTTGACGCAAATAAAGTAATACGCCCCTACCCTCTTTGGCAATTGCTTTTAAGGCTGCTTCTAGCTGAAATCCACAATCACAGCGTAAACTAAACAGAGCATCCCCTGTTAAGCATTCTGAATGCACTCTTCCAAGAACAGGCGCTGGCGTCTTTACGTCGCCTAAAGTTAAAGCCACATGCTCTATCCCCGTTTCTTCATCTAAAAAACCATGCATAGTAAATACAGCAAAAGGGGTAGGTAGTAATGAGGACGCAACAAAAACGACAGCCACCGAGGACTCCTAAGTCTAAAAAGTTAATTAATTATTATATACTTTTTTAAAAAAATAAGTTATTCCCACCTATTCTTTCAATGATTTTACCGCACTCAGCACTTCTTCTACATGACCTGCCACTTTAACTTTACGCCACTCTTGCCGCAATGTCCCTTGCTTATCAATTAAGAATGTACTGCGCTCAATCCCCATATACTCTTTACCATATAGCTTTTTCAACTTAATCACGTCAAATTGTTGGCATAATGCTTCGTCTGAATCACTGATTAATTCAAAAGGAAAATTTTGTTTTGCCTTAAAGTTTTCATGAGACTTTAAACTGTCTTTAGAAACTCCAAATATAACGGTATCAAGCGCAAGAAACTCATCATAAAGATCACGAAAATCTTGACCTTCTGTTGTGCAACCAGGGGTACTGTCTTTAGGATAGAAGTAAATCACAACATTTTTCCCTGCTAATTCAGAGAGTGTCACCGTATTAGGCGTACCTGTGACGCTCGCCGTAAAATCTTTTACTTTCTTATTGAGATGAGGTGCTGTCATGTTCTTACCTTCATTATTTTATTAAACTCACCCTATAATAAAACAAAGCGTAATAAATGTTTAGGCTTATTGTATTTAGTTATTTTACAAATGATTATATCTCAGCCCATTGTCTTAATAAATTATGGTAATTACCAGACAATTTAATGATGGATGGATGATTAGGCACGTCTTGCACCAATTGTTGTATAGCACAATCCATATCAAATAATAAACGCCGCTTCTCATCGGAGCGAACCATGCTTTGCGTCCACAGAAAAGAAGCATAACGCGCGCCGGAAGTTACTGGTGTCACTTGATGCAAACTGGTTGAGGGATATAAAACTAAATCACCAGCAGGCAAACGTACACGCTGCTCCCCATAAGTATCCTGAATAACTAACTCGCCGCCTTCATACTCTTCAGGCTCACTAAAAAATAAGGTTGATGAAACATCGGTCCTAACCCGTTGTGAGCTGGTTTTAGGTTTGCGTATGGCATTATCGACATGAAAGCCGTAAGTTCCTCCACCCTGATAACGGTTAAACATAGGTGGAAATACTTTATGAGGTAGCGCGGCTGAAATAAACAGCGGATGATTCCCTAACCGTTTAATAATCTCATCCCCTAGCTCAATAGCAAAAGGATCTTCCTCTGAAAGCTGCTCATTGTCTTTACAATTTATGGCGATGTGCCCCGCAGTTAATTGCCCATTTTGCCAGTTAGCTTGTTCTAAACGCTGACGGATATAACGAACCTCTTCCTTAGAAAACACATTAGGAATTTGCAATAGCATGTTTTTTACCTATAGATTGTTCGATAATTGCTTGATAAGCTTTTTTATCCTCATCATCACCCCACTGTGCACACTGCTCAAACATTTCAATAGAAAGTGCTCTTAATGGTTGATGGGGCGACTCACAGAGCGCTCTGGCCATTTTTTGCAAAAACCCATGCGTTGCTGTTTGCATCGACTGTTTTAGCCATATCACTGCTTCATCAACGTTACCTTGTGCTGTTAATACGGAAGCATAACTACATTGTCCTCTAAAGTCTCCCGCACTGGCTGATCGTCGATACCAATCAGTTGCTTTATCAAGATCTGGGGTAAACAACCACCCTTCTTCATAAAACCTACCCACTAAATTCATTGATTTTGCATGACCTTTTTGGGCTGCCTGATAATATAAGTCAAAAGCTCTTTGCAAGTCCTTTACAACACCTTTTCCTTTTGCCAATAAGTTCGCAAAATTATAAAGCCCCCAGCTGAATTCTTTTTCAGCGGCTAATTGATAATAGTAGGCCGCCCTCTCATAACTTATAGGGCACCCCCAACCATTTTCATAACAGCGCCCAAGCATGTTAGTGCCTTGTAAACAACCGTTCTTTGCCGAAATACTAAACCACTTAAAAGCAAGCACTGAGTCCTGCGTAATGCCATAACCGTCTAACAAAAGCTGCCCCAACTTTGCTTGAGCTACAGCATCACCTTCTTTAGCCGCTACCAGTATCAAACTGGCAGCTTGGTGAGGCATTGTTACCGAAAAATTAATGAGTCTATTAAGCGTCATTAGAAACTATATTCAGCCGTTAGCTGTGCTCCCTGTCCAGGGCCAGGCAACCCAAAACCACGACCATTATATTGGCGCCAATAGTGCTTATTAAATATATTATTAATATTTAGTCTTAAGTTAAGGTTTTTGTTTGCTTGCCAAGCAATGGCCGCGTCATGAACACTGTAGCTAGGTACAACCGTTTTTGAGCTGTTACTCATTGAAGTTCCACGCCCACCAGGAATACTTCTTTCACCAACATAGCGAACACCATAACTCACTGTTATATCATAAGGTAACTCGTAGCTCGTCCATAAACTGGCAGAGTTTCTAGGCGTATTGGGTAGGGTGATGCCATCATCCCAACCTTCTCTGCCTTCAACCTTACTGTCCATATAGGCATAACCTGCAAAAACTGACCAACGATCGGTGATGTTACCTGATACACCCAACTCAACTCCATCTGTTTTTTGCTTATAACTATAGGTTTGTATAGGTGTTACCGTATCATCCATGTCTGTTGCATCAACTTTTGTTCTAAAAATAGCCGCAGTTAAAGAAAGTCGTTCATTGAACAGATCCCATTTAGTACCCAGCTCATAACTTTTACCCTTTGTTGGCGATAAATCATCACCCAAGCTACCTGATGTCGCAATACGTATCGACTGAGGCTGTTGTGCCGTACTGAAACTTGCATAGATACTACCATACTCCACGGGCTTAAAAACTAATGCTGTGCGGTAACTAAATAATTTTTCATTACTGCGATCATTCGCTCCTTTTTGCCAAGGTGTATAAAACCCAGTTGGCTGACCGCCTGAGGTAATCGCAGAACGACTCTTAGTATCAGTAATTCGAGCTTTATAGTGATCTTGACGAGCTGATAAATCTAACTGCCAGTACTTTCCAAACTCTAAAGTATCCATAACATAAAAAGCCTTGGTAGTAGAGTCCGCACTGATTTTGCTGGTATAAGCAATTTCTTTATTACCTGTAAATTGTGAAGCTGGATGGCTAGGGTCAGCAGGAACAGAGTTAGAAACCATCGCACTATGCCAACGAAGCCCTCCTGACTTGTAATCCAGGTACTGTCTTGTTAACTCCATCCCCGTCACTAGCGTATGTTTTACCCCTAGCGTATCAAACTTCCAAATAATATTGGTTTGATTACTAAATGTTTGGTTATCTGTATGCCTTGCAACACCTTGCAAACGTCTAAGTGAAGCATTAGCACCACTAGGGGTTGTTACAATATAAGAGCGTTGTAATTGAGACCAAGTTGCCTGATTATTAAAGCTAATATTATCGTTAAAGTCATGTTCAAACTTCCATGAAATACGATCAATACGTTGGTCTTCTCTATCAAGATTACGGTAGCCAAAATAACCATCCCATTTAACACCCTCTACTTTATGAGGCCTGTTATTAGAGACTTTTGTGGGTATACCATAATCATAATTACCATTATCTGTTAAATGCTCATAGGCTAACGTATTACGAGTATTGGTATTTAGACCGAAAGAAATCGATGGTGCAATTCCCCAGCGATTACGCTTGAACCAATCACGCCCATCAATCCCTGAATCTTGCCAGGCCATATTAAGGCGTGCGGCTGTTCCTGAATCATGGTCTAAAACTTTATTGCCATCAAACGTTAAGCGTTTATAATCCGCCGTTCCCACACCAGCGCCAACTTTAGCAAAGTCTTCAAGCTTAGGTGTTTTAGTCACAAGGTTAATAGCTCCACCAATGACACCCGCTCCCCAAGCAGCAGAACTAGACCCCTTAATCACTTCAACTTGTTCAATGTTGTACATGTCGGTTCGTGTATAAAATGCTGAGTCGCGTACACCGTCAATGTATACATTAGAACCACCATAATCGCCACTGTTAAAACCGCGGATATTAATGCTGTCCCCCACACCACCGTTCCCCTCACCCGAGTTAAATGTAACACCAGGAA
Organism: uncultured Ventosimonas sp.; assembly: GCA_964395065.1. Classification (GTDB taxonomy): domain Bacteria; phylum Pseudomonadota; class Gammaproteobacteria; order Pseudomonadales; family Pseudomonadaceae; genus Entomomonas. The sequence goes on along the minus strand of CAYNAM010000003.1, from coordinate 7,089 downwards.
CATTGGATAATACATCCTGTAAGGTTTGAGCATTTTGCTGCTCGATCACAGCCCTAGGAACAACGGTAATACTTTGAGGGGTATCAACGAGCTCTTGAGTGTACTTAGGCGAAGACAATTTTTTAGTTTGATAAGGTGTCTCTTTATGCCCCTCAATGGTTAATGTATCTAATTCTAGCGCTTTCTCTCCACTTGTATCAGCATAACCCATCATGGGTAAACTTGCTGATGCCATTGCAAAACTAAGTGATGTTTTCGTATATTTTTTCATAATATGGAAAGACTCTATTGTTAGTAATATCTACATGGTATAGCTATAGAAAATAAGCCAAATGCTGAATGGCGAATTAGTAATAACTGATTATCAGCTATTAAATATAATGATTCTCATTTATATTTGCAATATTTTTATACAATTAATTCAGACATTACATAAATAACATCTTCTCATCATTAAATAATAAATATGAATATTGATATTCCAATAAAATATTCAATAATGGTTAGTAAACAGTAGAGTATTTGTTACTATATCATTCTACGTTGAAACATTAATTAACCTTAAAACTCTATAAACTCCATCATAGCAGGCAAATACATGAATCGGATTCTACTTAATGCGGCATTATCACTGACTGTCGCTTTTACTGGCCCCGTATGGGCTGATAAGCTATTACTTAATGTCTCTTACGATGTCATGCGTGATTTTTATAGAGACTACAATCCCGCTTTTGAAAAAAATTGGAATGAACAACATAAAGATGACAAAATCAGAGTACAGATGTCACACGGAGGATCAAGTAAACAAGCACGCTCTGTGATTGATGGGTTAAAAGCTGATGTTGTCACCATGAATATGGCAACCGATATCGATGCAATTGCTGCACGGGGTAACTTAGTGCCTGAAAACTGGCAAACATTACTCCCTAATGACAGCGCACCTTTCACCTCTGCCACCGTATTTATTGTACGTAAAGGCAACCCTAAAAATATTAAAGACTGGTCAGACCTTGTCAAAGAAGGAACTGAAGTGATCATCCCCAACCCCAAAACATCAGGGAATGGGCGTTATAGTTATTTATCTGCATGGGGTTATGCCCTTAAACAAGGTGGAGATGAGGAAAAAGCCAAGTCATTCGTAAAAAGTCTCTTCAAGAATGTTTCCATCCTTGATACGGGTGGCCGTGCAGCCACATCAACCTTTATGCAAAATCATCAAGGTGATGTACTCGTAACCTTTGAAAACGAAGCCGAAATGATTGCTAAAGAGTTTGGTAAAGGTAGTTTTGAAGTGGTTTACCCTAGTGTTTCTGCTGAAGCTGAACTTCCTGTAGCGGTTGTTGAAAAGGTGGTTGAAGCCAAGAAAACTAAACCCGAAGCAGAAGCTTATTTAAACTACTTATGGTCAGATGAGGGACAACGCATAGCGGCTAAAAACTACTTACGCCCAAGAAACCCTGCGATATTAGCAGAATATTCTGATCGCTTCCCTAAAGTAGAGTTTTTATCCATTAAAGAAAACTTTGGCGATTGGAAAGATATTCAGCAAAAACACTTTGTTGATGGTGCTATTTTTGACCAAATTTACACACCATAATCTCAACACACGCTCTCAAAATTTAGGCTAGAGCATATCTAGCCTAGTTAGAATCAAGAATATGAATAAATTATTTGCTACTTCATTGGCTATTATTGGTGGTGTTTTAGGCTTTATTATTGGTCTGACTATTGGCTTTGCAATGAATAGCTATTCACTCTTTGTCCTTTATGGGCTAGCCGCTATTTTCGCTCTACTTGGTGGTTTTAGCTTATCCAAACTTAGCTCTGCCATCAATAATCAAGACCACAGCACCCAAAAAGCACTCACTATCCTTTGTACTATAACAGCTGCTATTTTATTAGCACTTTCAATACTCACCGTAACCATGCTCAATACTTATTATTAAATACTGTGCAGTCTAAACAGTTATACCCATACTTATTGAGAGTGTGGCATAATCAACTAACATTTAGCAACTCACAATACAAAACTATAATTAAATATCCTTTGTGAGCAAGTTATAAAAATAGGTAGCCATCATGGAGTTACGACAACTTCGCTCGTTTGTATTAATCGTTGAACAGGGGAGTATTGGTAAAGCAGCCAAACATTTAAATGTAGGTACCTCTGTTTTAAGTCAACAGTTATCTAAGTTAGAATCAGAGCTGGCTACTCGCTTGCTGCAACGATCTCCCTTAGGCGTAACACCTACCCCCGCAGGGCTTGCCTTTTTAAAGCAGGCTCGCCAAGTGCTACGTTATGCTAACCAAGCAATAGAAGCCGCACAGTCATCACGCCTTGTGGGTTATGTCAGTGTTGGCTTTCCGCCTAGCACAGCTTCTATTTTAGGTGTCCATTTTATCCAATTGATGGCGGAACGTTATCCTGATATTAAAGTGCACATTGTAGAAAGCCTATCGGGTAACCTCATCAAACTAATCAATAACCATCAACTTGATTTAGCAATTATTTTTAATCAACCTATCGATAAAAATTGGACATCAGAGCCTCTAATTAATGAGTCAATGTCACTGATTGGTAATAATGAATTCTTTAAACTCTATCATTTAGAAAACTATTTAGAACAGGAAGCACTTCCATTAAACCATATAGAATCGTTACCCCTAGCATTGCCTAGCAAAGGCCATGGCCTAAGACGTCTTATTGATAAAGAAATATCAAAACTCAACATTATCTATGAAATTGATGGCCTTAGCTTATTAATGAAAACAGTTGCCAACCTCTGTGTTGCTACTATACAACCTAGCAGCATTTTTATTAACCAACACTATCATCATTTAAACAGTTTAAAAATAATCAACCCAACGATTGAACGCACTAATTATTTAGTCAGTCTTTCTGAAGAGCTACTATCCCCCCCTGCACTGGCAGCAAAAGCCGTTATACGAGTCTCTACTAATGATCTAATTCAGCAAGGTATATGGTTAGGCACAAGCTTAATATAGTAGAGGTATTCAATTAAATTAACCCCCTCTACATTTTTCACTACTTACTAGCATGGCTATATTTCCTTTACAGTGATAAAAAAATAATTAAAAGGATTAGCTATGTACGACGTTTTAGTAATTGGTGGTGGTAATGCGGCACTCTGTGCAGCCATTACTGCACAAGAAGCAGGAGCTTCTGTACTGCTACTTGAAGCAGCACCTAAAGAATGGCGAGGCGGTAACTCTCAGCATACGCGTAATCTACGCTGCATGCATAATGCGCCTCAAGATGTTTTGATTGAGGCCTATCCTGAAGAAGAATTCTGGCAAGACTTACTCAAGGTAACCGGTGGAAAAACAGATGAAACATTAGCACGATTAGTCATTCGCTCAACAGAAAGCTGTCGAACATGGATGAAAAAACATGGTGTCAACTTTCAACCTCCCCTTTCAGGTGCATTGCATGTTGCACGAACCAATGCATTTTTTATGGGTGGAGGTAAAGCATTGATTAATGCCTATTATCGCAGTGCAACTGCCTTAGGGATAAAAATTAAATACAACACCAAAATACAGGAGTTAGAATTAAACGATCGCCAATTTATAGCGGCTATTGCCGAAGATGGAACACGTTTTGAAGCTAAAGCCTGTGTTTTAGCAGCAGGAGGGTTTGAATCAAACCTTAACTGGCTAAAAGAGGCATGGGGACAAAATGAAGATGGCGAATGGGTTGCTGATAATTTCGTTATTCGTGGCACACGTTTTAACCAAGGAAATCTACTTAAATTCATGATTGATCAAGGTGCTGATATTATTGGTGATCCTTCGCAGTCGCATTGCGTTGCTGTAGATGCTAGAGCCCCATTATATGATGGTGGTATTTGTACCCGTATTGACTGCGTCTCACTAGGGATTGTCGTCAATAAAAATGCCCAACGCTTTTATGATGAAGGAGAAGACTTTTGGCCTAAACGGTATGCTATTTGGGGGCGACTTGTCGCCAAGCAGCCGAGTCAAATTGGCTTTTCTATTATTGATTCGAAATCATTGGGTCGTTTTATGCCCCCAGTTTTTGCAGGCAAAACCGCCAATACTATCCGTGAGCTTGCGATATTATGTGATCTTAACCCAGAACAACTTGAAAAAACTGTTAATGATTTTAATCAAGCCTGCATAAAAGGTGAGTTTAATCATACCGTACTGGATAACTGCCATACACAAAACTTAACACCAGCAAAAACACACTGGGCAACCCCGTTGGATACACCACCGTTTTATGCTTATGCCTTACGCCCAGGCATTACCTTTACTTATTTAGGTCTAAAAGTTGAAGAGGATTCGGCGGTGCGTTTTAACAACTTGCCAAGCCCAAATCTTTATGTTGCCGGTGAAATGATGGCCGGTAATGTACTAGGCCAAGGGTATACAGCGGGTGTTGGCATGTCTATTGGCACAACATTCGGACGTATTGCAGGTAAAAATGCAGCAAAAGCTGCCTTAATAAAAGAGACCATCTAATGAGTACGGCTAATCAATTAATTCCAGTTGTTCAACTGTCTGAAAATGAACAAGAGGCAGTAGCAGCACTGCAAATTTGTAATGCTTGCCGTTACTGTGAGTCTTTCTGTGCTGTTTTTCAGGCCATGACTCATCGCCTATCCTTTAACCGTGCAGATATTCATTATCTTGCCAATATTTGCCATAACTGTGGTAATTGCCTTCATGCTTGCCAATATGCTCCACCACATGAGTTCGGTGTTAACATTCCTAAAGCGATGGCACAAGTGCGTTTAGAAACCTACCAAAATTTCTCAATCCCTCGCTTTTTGGGTCAGCTTTATCAAAAAGCAGGTATTACTATGGTTAGTTTACTCACACTAACGTTTACCTTCTTTTTATTAGTGGCTACTTTTTTCAATAACAACAGCCTATTTGGGTTATATCAGGGCAATTTTTACCGTATTTTCCCTCATAACTTTTTAGCCATCACTTTTGGTAGTATCTTTATTCTGGCTTTTTTACTGCTAGGGCTTGGTCTTATTAATTTTTGGCGACAAACCTCTCAAGTGATTAAAAATCAGGTAAAAGCTGTTGATATTAAAGATGCTGCTAAAGATATCCTTACACTCAAGTACCTTGATGGGGGGCATGGCAAAGGCTGTAATGAGGACAGTGATCGTTATACACTGATTCGCCGCCGCTTTCACCACCTCACAATGTACGGTTTTTTACTGTGCTTCTTAGCCACTATTGTCGCTACAGGTTATCATTATTTGTTAGGGCTTGAAGCTCCCTATCCATTTTTTAGTTTACCTGTCATATTCGGTACAGTGGGTGGCTTGGGGTTAATCATAGGCCCCGTAGGACTCTTATATCTAAATATCATGCGTGATCCACTGCATGGAGATTCTAGACAAAAGCCAATGGATCGTGGGTTTATTTTCTTATTACTGATCATTAGTGTAACAGGATTGGCCTTGCTTGGATTTAGAAATACTTCAGCCATGGGTATTTTATTAATTATCCACTTAGCCAGTGTGATGACATTCTTTTTAACAATACCATTTGGTAAATTTGCCCATGGCTTTTATCGGAGTACCGCCTTATTGAAGTTTCAAATAGAACAAAGGAATAGCTAAATAATAGAGACCCTCTCAATCATAAAAAGTAACGATGTGAGAAAAATTCGCTAATTTATCTCACTGAGTTACTTGATCCAGAGAGGAATAACATAAGTATGCATCAGTGGTGCCATATGAGTGGTAGCGATTTCCTTTTCCGTTAACCACTTAGCTTCTGCTATTTCAGCCGCTATGGTTAGTTCTGGGCTATAAGGTAAATCTATTTTGAATAGTTCAGCTTTCACAATATAACCAGGCTCATTAGCCGCGGGGGCTTCAAACCGATCAACATACTTTGGCAAGCTGAAATCAATCTCTAACAACAATTCTTCTTTAATTTCTCTAACTAAAGCCTCTATAGGCTTTTCATTAGGCTCTATCTTTCCCCCTGGTTGCATGAAAATTTCAGAACCTTGCTTACGTACCACTAATAAGCGATTAAGGGGATCAATAATGCATGCAGCAGCAATAGTAATTATTTTAGTCATTAGCTTTTCTTCTTTAATAAATCTCGGATATTAGACAGTGCCGTATTGCCTGCTTCGGCTTTTTGCTCAACAGGTGTATTTTCTAGCCCTTCATACCTCAACTCCTCTTGAGGGAGCTCTGCCAAAAAACGGCTTGGTAAGCAGTCAATTACCTCACCGTATTGGCGGCGTTTACTTGCATAAGTCAGGGTTAAATGCTGCTTAGCACGAGTAATTCCTACATAAGCTAGACGCCTTTCCTCTTCAATATTATCAGTTTCAATACTGGAGCGATGAGGTAATAACTCTTCCTCCATCCCCATTAGAAACACAAAAGGAAACTCTAGCCCTTTAGAGGCATGCAGTGTCATCAGCTGTACCGCATCCTCTTCTTTCTCTTCTGCTTGACGATCAAGCATATCTCTTAACACTAATCGTGAGACCGCCTCCTCAATGGTCATTTCCTCATCTTCATCTCGCTCGATAGTATTTTTCAATGCATCAATCAGAAACCACACATTACCCATTCTGGCTTCTGCTACTTTATCATTGGAGGCATTTTGTCTAAGCCAAGCCTCGTAATCGATATCCATTACCATACTTCGCAATACAGCTATAGGGTCACCCTGGCTACACTGTTGACGAATACTGTCCATCCAGAGGGTAAAACGCTGTAAGCGCTCGACAAACCGCGGGTCTAATGTATCTAATAACGCTCTATCACTGGCGGCGTTATAAAGAGAAGTATGCTGGCTTGTCGCATAGTTACTCAGCTTTTCTAATGTTACAGAACCTATTTCACGCCGTGGCACATTAATTACGCGTAAAAAAGCATTATCATCATCAGGGTTTACTAACAAACGTAAGTAAGACATGATATCCCTGACTTCTTGTCGTGCAAAAAAGCTTGTACCCCCTGTAATCACATAAGGTACTTTATGGTGCTGTAGTTTCAACTCGATCAAGCGGGCTTGATAATTACCTCGGTAAAGAATCGCAAACTGTCCATAAGA
>CAYNAM010000002.1:0-49015 GCA_964395065.1 uncultured Ventosimonas sp. | reverse complement strand
TTACTTTTCACGAGATAAGGACGAAACATTTTATAGATTTATTCAGCCTTGTCAACTATTTTTTTGGATTTATAACTCTAACGATAGTTTCATCTGGATCTCTCGATTTGCTTTGTTGATCAAGTTTCTTTAAATAGTCGCTCCATAGGGCTTCTTTTTCTGTTGCAAGTTTATGGAGATATTCCCAACTATATAGCCCTGTGTCATGCCCATCATCGAATACTAACTTGAGCGCATAGTGTCCAGCTGCTTTGATATCAATTAGCCTAACATTTTTTTTCCCATACTGTAGAATCGGTTGGCCATGCCCTTGCACTTCTGCAGAGGGCGAGTTAACTCTTAAGTATTCAGCTGACAATTGATACCTTTTCTGTTGGTAAACAAGCTCTAGTAGATTCGATTCTTTTTTAAGCTTTATAAATTCGGGTATATTCATTCTTATAGCTCAACATTGACTGCTTGCGAAACTTTTTTCGCCTTATCTATGGCTTGCTCTATCGTTTTCCCTCTCGCTAAAGCAACGCCCATTCGTCTTTGTCCAGAGACTTCTGGTTTGCCAAATAATCTGATGTCTGTCAACGGTTCATTAAGTGCATGTATCAAATTACTAAAAGCAACTTGCTTAGACTCTCCCTCAGCAAGAATAACGGAAGAAGCAGCTGGACCATATTGTTCTATATAAGGGATGGGCAAGCCTAAAATAGCTCTTGCATGTAAAGCAAACTCAGATAAGTTCTGGGATATAAGCGTTACCATACCTGTATCATGAGGTCTTGGAGAAACCTCACTAAACCAAACTTGATCGCCTTTCACAAAAAGCTCTACACCAAACACACCTCTTCCGCCTAGTGCTTCGGTTACTTTTTCGGCAATTTCTCTAGAGGCCGATAGCGCTTTCTCTGTCATTGCTTGGGGCTGCCAAGACTCTCTATAATCACCTTTTTCTTGACGGTGACCTATAGGCTCACAGAATGAAACACCATTGATATGTCTTACTGTTAATAAGGTAATTTCATAGTCAAAGTCTATAAAACCTTCAACAATCACATTACCGCCCCCTGCACGTCCACCTTCTTGCGCATATTTCCACGCACTTTGAATATCCACTTCACTTTTTATAAGCGACTGTCCTTTACCTGATGAGCTCATAACAGGTTTAACAATACAAGGAAAACCTAATTTTTTGACAGCTTTTTTATATTCCTCTTCGTTGCTAGCAAATTGATAAGGTGATGTAGGTAGCTTTAATTCTTCAGCAACTAAACGACGTATACCTTCTCTATTCATAGTCAGTTTAGTCGCCCGTGCTGTTGGGACTACTGTATAGCCTTCTTTCTCTAACGCAACCAAGGTATCTGTCGCAATAGCTTCTATTTCAGGCACAATGTAATGTGGCTTTTCTAGTTCGATGACTTTACGTAACGCGGCATCATCTAACATGCTAATGACATGGTATCGATGAGCAACCTGCATAGCAGGTGCATTAGAATAACGATCAATCGCAATAACTTCACATCCTAGTCGTTGCAGCTCAATCGCTACTTCTTTACCTAATTCGCCTGCGCCACAAAGTAACACACGTACAGCTGTTGATGACATCGGTGTACCAAGCTTTAACATATAACATTCCCCAAACTGTTAATTTTTATCTGTTTATATATTGCCATATAACGAAAATTTAGCCTAGAAAAAGCATGATAAACACTTTTAAAACTTTCCAATGGTCAATCATTTTTTATTTTATGAATTCTACTCATAAGTCTATGCCAGTTTTATAGACTGACCATATCAGCGTATTACTTTTACACGACTACTGGATAATGGGCTTACTTATGGGGAAACGTCGGAGCTTATAAGTCATCTTGCTTACTATGCAGTCTGGCCAAATGCTATGTAATCTACCCCTATAGTGAAAAAACTTTCGAATAATCGCTCATAGGTATTTACGTGTCATTAAAAATAACTTTATCGATTTTATTAATGTATACCTCACTAACCTTTGGAGGAAATACTATGTCTTCTATTAGTGTTACAAAAGCTCCTCTACATCTTTCTACTGTAGGAAATAATGATTAATTTATGTGCGTAGTTCGTATTAACTCACACTTTCAAGGACCAAAACCTGCATGTATAAGTTTTGCACTGGTTACGTTTAAACCAAATGCAAGATCGAATTGGTATACTCATCTACTAGGCCAAATACTCTTTTTTACCCAAGATAGTGGTTGGGTAAAAAAGTGGGGTAAAGAAAAGAAAATAATTCAGCAAGGTGATATTGTTTGGATTCCTGAAAATATCAAACATTAGCATGACGCATCTAAAGAAACGACCATGATTAACTTTGCCATTGCTGAATCAATTAATAGTAGCGCTGTCAAATGACTAGAACCTATTTCTAATAAGCAATACCAATGATTTAAAAATTTTATTTTTATAATAAGCAACTTGTTATTATAAGCAATGATTTCCTTAGCTATTAGTTGGATAATTTGCGATAGACTTTAATGTACAATGCCTATTCAATAAAAACGCTACTTACATCTTTAAGCGTTTAATATGGATCAATGCGTTAGAGTTTTTGGCGTATATTAATAGTATTTTTGTTGCTCTCAATAGATTACGTGCCATCGGTCCCTATCAGGGCTACTCTTTCAAAAAGTAACCCTGATACTCCAAGCAATACAACTGGTTACTACCTCACTACAATGGCTTTCCCTCGTCCCCGCGGATCAGAAACAGCTTCTGTTTTTTTATTATTAATCTGAATAACTTGAATATCGCCACTAAATTCTTGTTGATAAAAACTGTACCCCATACGCTCAAGCTTAGCTTTTAAATCTCTAGGTACACCATTTTGGAAGCGCTCAATAAAGATAAGATTCTCTGGTAACAACTGGTGATGATAACGCGGTGCTTCTACAGCTTGTTGTAACACCATCTTATTATCAAAAACATTGCTTACTACTTGAAAAATAGAAGTAAATATACGAGAGCCACCAGGCGTTCCTATTACCATCACAATATCATCATCTTTTGTAAAAATACTCGGTGCCATTGAAGAGAGAGGTCGCTTATTAGGTTCAATCGCATTAGCATCATTACCCACTACACCAAACTGGTTCGCCACACCAGATTTGCTACTGAAATCATCCATTTCATTATTAAGTAAAATGCCTGTCCCCTCAACGACTACACCCGCGCCGAACCAACCATTCAACGTATAGGTATTAGATACTCCATTACCCCACTTATCAACCACAGAGAAATGTGTTGTTTGCAACTTTTCATGATTATTAGTTAAACCTGGTTTCACAGCTTCGGTGACAGAAATCGCCTTAGGATTTACTTGACTAGCCCTTTTAGCCACATAAGTTTCATCAACTAATTGGCTAACAGGAACTGTAACAAAATCAGGATCACCTAAGTACTCAGCACGATCAGCAAATACGCGCTTTTCAATCTCTGCTAATAGATGTACATATTGCGCTGAGTTAGCTTTAATACCTTTAAAATCATCCGCCAAATCTTGTTTCATCAATAACAGTTGAATCAAACCAATACCACCAGAACTAGGGGGTGGTGCTGTAATAACTTTCATACCATTCCAATCAGCCACTAAGGGTTCACGCCATTTAGCCTGATAACTTGCCAAGTCATTTTCTGTGATTAAACCATCATTAGCCGCCATTTGTTTAGCGATTAACTGCGCCGTTTCACCTTTATAAAATCCATCACTGCCTTGCTCAGCAATACGCGTCAATGCTTTACCTAGCTCAGGTTGTTTAAATAATTGGCCTGCTCTCATCGCACTAAAATATTTTTTAAAATGTCCATTTTTTGGTGTTTTATCGACAGCCTCTTGATAGCGTTGTATCAGTTGCTGATGAACCTTAAAGCCATCATTGGAATAATGAATAGCTGGGGCTAACACATCTTTCCAAGAAAGTTTACCAAAACGCTGATGAACGGCCCACATTCCCGCAACTGTACCTGGGACAGCAACCGCTTTATGCGAATACAGGCTTAAATTAGGAACCACTTCTTTTTTATTATCAAGATACATATCTTTACTGGCTTTGGCTGGGGCTACCTCTCTGTAATCTAGAAAATAAGGTTTACCATCCATCCAGATAGTCATAAATCCACCACCACCAATATTGCCCGCTTCTGGATACGTGACAGCCAAAGCAAAAGCAGTTGCCACTGCAGCATCAACTGCATTACCTCCCTTTTCCAATATTTCTTGAGCAGCAATTGCGCCATAATAATCAGGAGAAGCCACAGCACCTGCATCAAATTTTTGTGTTACTTTTTCTACTGCTAAAACCTGTTGACTGATTACCAATAATACAAAAAAACTATAGCATTTTATTATCGTACGCTTTAAATGCGTCATTCTTCATCTCCTATGAAAATATTATTAATGCCATATAACCCCATAAAATAACGTGTCTAGAAGGTATAATTTGCCTAATAGAAAAATGTACTTAACACATGAGGATAAATGATCTATACCTTAAAATACTCAGCATAGCCTTAACAATAGAACTTTTAGCGAACAATGCATAATAATGCGATAAACAGCCTTTAGATAAATAAATCTAAAAAGTCTCTAACCATCGGATAAGTTGTTCTTTAGTAGGGGAACAATCACCTCCTTCATGAGCAACCACATAAGAGGCGATAGCATTACCTAGTAGGGCGGCGTCTTCTAAACACCAATGAGCTGAAAGCCCTGCCAATAGTCCCGCAGTATGACTATCCCCTGCCCCAATAGTATCTTTAACGTTAGCAGGTAATGCATGAATGTACTTGGCTACTGTTTCATCTTGCACAAATACCCCTTGTTTATCCTGTCTAATCAACAATGGGAGTTGATATTTAGTCAACCAATACTGCCCAAAACTTGCAATATTACGCTCAAGTAAATCACTTTGCCCTTCAAGTTTGGCTAGATACTGAGACTCTTGTCGATTAACCGTCAGTAAAGGTTTAAACGCTAATAGCTGATGAAGTTTTTGTAAGGTTAACTGCTCAATACGTGGTCCAAAATCGATCACCAACTGAAAGGGATTACTAATATTTTCCAACCATTGAATCGTTTTATCTCCTGTAGGGCTTAACAACTGATATCCAGAAAGATAAATAATCGCATGGGGTATTATCTGGATCTGTTGGAGTAGCTCATCAGTCCAGTGTGTTTCTGCACCCTCCACCGTTAAAAAAGTTCTTTCACCAGAAGACTCTACAAGAGCCATACACCAACCATTGTCTAAATGCTCATTATATAAATGGGAAGTAATACCATAATTGGCCAATAGTTTAGTCGTTTCATTTGCCCACACCCCTTTACCTATCGGTAGCGCTGGGTAAGCTTCAATGGCCAAACGTTTTAAAGCTAACACAATGTTAAAAGCACAACCACCAAGATGCATACTCTGAAAATTTAATAATGTATCTTCACCCGATGCAGGTAGACGCGGTACGCTCATACGTAGATCGATCATAGCAGATCCCAATATACAGAGTTGGGTTTGACAGCTAAGTGTATCAATCAATTTAATGAGCTTTGAGTACATTTTTTTCTCTCTCTTGTCTAAACTCACAAAGTTTTTGGCTGTAAAAACTAAGATCACACTGATTGACGTCATCTAGCTGTTGCTTTAGGTCTGAGCGGATACCTTTAATGCCTGTTAACGCACCACAAATAGCCGTTGCCATTGCACCGATGGTGTCTGTATCCCCACCCAAATTCGCCGATAATATAGCACACTGATTAGGATCACCTTGTGCTAGCTCTACCATAGCAAAAGCCGCAGGCACTGACTCAATCGTAGAGGTACCTGCACCAATTGTTTCATAAATATCCACCAATGCAGTACGCGGTGATGTTGCTTGCTCTGCAATGGCTAAAGCCAAGTCTAACCTTACTGCTAGGCTTGGACTAAAGGTAGTGATTTTTTTTGTTTGGGAAATTTGCGCAATAGTAGGAACACCTAATTTAATTTCTTGCCAGCCACATCCCTCAACCGCTTTTGCAACAGCCCACGCAACACAAACAGCACCAGCCACAGCCACATCTGCTTTATGGGTTGGGCTAGAAGCCAGTGAGACCTGCTCAATAAAGCTTTGAATATCAGCCGTTGGAAGCAAACAACCCAAAGGTGAGGCACGCATAGCTGCACCATTGGTCAGACCATTATTATCAAGGTCCTCAATAGATTTCCCATTGGACAAGCCCGTTAACGCCTGTTTTGAGGTTGGGCCTAAAATATTTTTATTAAATGCATCAAAATTTTGTGCCCACGCTAAAATATGCTGACCAATCGCATTAGCACAAATTTTCCCATTTTTCTCAATAATCGCGTCTGTAATGGCTAGAGCCATAGAAGTATCATCAGTAAATTGCGCCCTAGTAAAATAACAAGCCGCTGTATTTTCTTTCGGGCCATCTAAAAACTGATCAATCCAACCAAAAAACTGTTGCACCTTTAATTGCGGCCAAAGCTCAGAAGGCATACCCATGGCATCGCCTAGCACTTGTCCATAAAGTGCCCCTAAGATTCTTTGTTGTTTTAGCATCTAATGCATACTCCTTTCTAAACTTTAAGATCAGTATTCAATACAATGGGCTGAATCTCTTTTTTTTCTTTAAAGAAACATAAAAATAAAAATAGGATCGCAATAATCATCACCGCGCCCAAGCCCCAAATACCAACCCAATGATAGGTTAAATTATTCTGTGGGGTCTCATATTTAAATAAATGATCCATCAATGCCCCACCTAAAAGATAGCTAAATAAACTACCAAACCCTTGGCAAAATAGAGTGATTAATGCCTGTGCGGAGGAACGCATGTGAATAGGCGCTTTTTTATCAACATAGATATAAGCGGTCACAAAATAAAAGTCGTAACAAACACCATGCAACAAAATACCTACAAATAAGAAACTGTAAAGTAGCGTGTTATCAGTTCCCCCATAAATAAATAAGATATAACGCAAAGCTCCTGTGATTAGACCGAGAAGTAATACTTTTTTGATTCCCATTTTATGAATGAAAAAAGGTAAACATAGCATAAAAAAGATTTCAGATACTTGCCCTAAAGACATCCAACCCGTAGCGTTCTTCATACCATTTTCTGTTAAAAAACCATTCGCAAAAGCGTAATAAAAATCAAGCGGAATACAGAATAGAAAAGAGCAAAAAGCAAATACACAAAAGTTTTTGTCCTTTAATAAAGCCATGGCATCAATACCTAACAAGCTTTTAAGTGTTGTTTGTTGCGTTGGTTTAGGTGGTGTGTTCGGCAATATCAGTGCATAGACTCCCAAAAATAACGAGGCAGCAGCGGTAATAATCAACGGAATATTACTGTTTGAAATATCACCAAATCCCAGCCACTCTGGTAAAAATCCGCAGACAAAACCTGAAAAAATCCAACCAATTGTTCCCAATACCCGGATAACTGGATAATGCTTAGCAATATCCGTCACATGGCTAAAGGTAATGCTATTGGTTAAAGCAATAGTAGGCATGTAGGTCAGTGAGTAAAGCAATAAAATAGGGAAGAATGTATTAAACGTAGTTTGCTGAGCGGCCAGATACATAAATACTGCACCGAGCAAACAAAGCACTGACAACACTTTTTGCGCTGCAAAAAAACGATCGGTAATCGAACACACAATGATAGGTGATAAAATAGCCGCAATCGCTGTTGTGGCGTAACTTAACCCCACTTGAGTAGCTGTAAAATTGTTTTTACTTAAAATCTGCCACAAAGGAACAAACCACGCTCCCCAGATGAACCACTCCACAAACATCATAAACGAGAGTTTAAGATTAACCTTTGTCATATTCCCCTCATAGGCACTACAGTTAGATAAATGAAAACAACCTTATAACTAATTCTTTTATATTACAAAACAGTATACTTTATAGTAGTTAATACGGTCATTGCTTAGCGCAAGGCTTGATCCCAACATGACCATATCGCTTGTAAGATTTAGCCATTACACCAAGGACAGGAACGGCAATGCAAACAACTAACCCCATAATAAAAAATAAGCTACTACCCAATAAATCTAAGTTGTAGTTAGAGACAATATACTCACCACCAGCAAGCACTAAACCATAACAAAAACCAAAACCGCCAAAAATCCAAGGCGCATAATCCAGCACGATAGATTCAGGCTCTTTTCCCTCTGCCCACGGTTGATTATAAACATACAACACCCCTGCTTTGATCGCGATGATGTCATACAACACATTCCAAAAGCCAATCACAGAACAAGCAATAAAGGCTTGAATAAAAATATCAGCCAGACTTTGGGCAGGCTGATGAACGAGCCAAACAAGAAGCGATGTAGCACTGCCAAATACAAAGCCATGCTGCAAACGAAAACGCCCTAATTGAAAACGAGATTTGATCTCCCAGACTTTGCAAATATTAGTACCCACCCCCGGCACAATATACGCCCACAAAACAGGAATTAACCACGCCACTAGCCATTGATGCCAATTACCATAGGTCTGCCACCACAAATAAGCGCTTAACGGCGCTAATATCAAAGCTGCAATATAGGAGTAAAGTTCTAATAATTTATTCATTTTAGTCCAAACTTCATGCCATGTTTTTTATACACTTCTTTTCGAAACAGCAAGGTATAACGCCAAAAAGACAGTACTCGCCGCATCGATTGTAAGGTCACACGAATATCTGAAAAACGCCTAACGATCGAGGGAAAACTATTAAAGTGATCTCGTGCATTATGGCAAGCCTGTGTGAGTTGTTCGGCACTCATTAATTTAGGGTCAAATGCCGCATAGTTAAAACGATACTCAGGGTGTAGCCACCATTTACCGCCATATAAAAGCCGTTGCTCTTGCTCTAGTTGTTTATACAGAGGCGTTCCTGGATACGGCATTAAGATATTATAGGCCGCAAATGCAAAACGATTTTTTAACGCAAATTCTACTGTTTGCGCAATACTATCGACCGTATCATGGTCATAACCTAAGGTAAATGCCGCCCATGTTTGCATGCCATGCGCACGCAATATTTTTGTTTCTTCTTGGTAGTGACTAAAGCCTTTAATATTGGGTGATTTTTTAGCATCGCGCAAACTTAAGGGATTAATGGACTCAAAACCCATCACATTGCCCCAGCAACCACTTTGTTGCATCAATTTCATAAGTGGCGCATTTTTAGTCACATCAAGGCTTGCCTGACTAATCCAACCTATTTTTAAGGGAATCAGCGCATGGCATAGTTCTGCTAATGCCTTATGGTCTGATGCAATATTATCATCAATAAAAAAGATAAATTTTCGGTCTTGCTCAGCAATCTCTTTCACGACATCATCAATCTGCCGAAGATAATAGCTTCGATCAAAATATTGGCTCACCGCACAAAACTTACAGGCAAAACGGCAACCACGCGAGAACTGCATCAGGCTCATGGGTAAATAGCCTTTACCTTTATAAAGATCACGCCGCGGGAATACATTGTGTCCACCGTGGTTAATTTGAGCAATCCCCACAGGCGCATCATAACGAGGCTTTAATCGCCCATGACGCGCATCTTCTATCATACTAGCCCAAAGTGTTTCGGCATCACCTAAAAAAAGACTATCGGCATGTTGCGCTACCTCTTCGGGTATTAACATGGCATGCATCCCGCCCATAACAACAGGCACACCACGTTGTCGATACTCCGCCGCTATTTCATAAGCACGCCTTGCCGTATAGGTTTCAACGGTAATTGCCACTAGATCGGTGGGTTCGTCGTAGGGAATCATCTCCATCCGATCATCGTACAACACCACCTCCACATCAGGCGGTGTTAAGGCCGCCAAGATACCGAGGGTTAAAGGTTCCATTCGCCCTTCATCCACATACAGGCTATGCTCTCGTCTACCAATGGTCGGTTTAATCAAGGTTAATTTCATCTTAGCTTCCTAATGACCGCCCTTGTTTATTGATAATTTCACGATGAGAAATAATATTGGCTAACAGTGTAACGCCTTTATCTAACCATTTTGTCTTTTTCTGAAAGCTCACTAAGCGATGAGCCATGGATGAATAACTGTAAAATGTTTTTTTAGCCTCAAAACAAAGCGCATTAAGCGTTTCAGCATCTATTTTTTTGGGTTGAAAAATGGGTGCACCGTAACGGTAATCAGGGTCTAGCCACCACGTAGGAGAAATTAAGCGCTCTTCTTTTAACAGTCGATGATAAAGCCCTGAGCCCGGTGTTGGCGTTAAGGGGTTAAAATTAGCAATTTCTAGCTTATTGCTCATGGCAAAATCAAGGCTTTGCTTGATGGTATCAGGCGTATCTTCATCATAGCCAAACACAAAGGTGCCATAAATATTAATCCCTCGTTGATGCAACGCTTTAACCACCTGACTATAATCGCCCGCCACTTTATTCCAAGGCTTACCCATTTGCTTAAGGTTTTGCGGATTCAAACTCTCAAAGCCAATTAATGCAAAACGACAGCCTGCCTCTGCCAACTGGTCTAGCAATCGCTCATCACGTGCCACATCAATACTAATCTGGCAACCCCAACGTTTGTTAAGGGGTTTTAGCATGGTTAATAAACGTTCTAAGCTAGCTTTATTGGCAAATAAATTATCATCCACAAAAATAAAAAACTTATTGGACTTTAAGGTTAATAATTCTTGCTGAAGCTGTTCTATAGGGCGCGAACGCACTTTATTGGGATAAAATTGGTGTATTGAGCAAAAATCACACCGAAAACGACACCCACGGGTGTATTGAATCAGCTCGATGGGAACATATTTTTTACCTGTAAAAATAGTACGATCCAACCGATAATCATCCAAAGGCTGCTCATGATCGGCGTAATAACGGGGTTTTAATTGCCCTTTTTCAATATCAGCCAACAGTTGCTCCCAAATACCTTCGGCATCGCCGATCATAATACTGTCAGCATGTTGCTCTGCTTCATCGGGTAATAATGTGGGGTGATAACCACCCAATACAACGGTTACTCCTTGTTTACGATAGTGATCCGCCAATTGGTAACTACGCCGTGCTGTAAAGGTTTCCACCGAAATCGCCACTAAATCGGCATCGAATGTGGCAGGTATTTCTTCCACGCGGTCATCATAAAAGCTCACCTTATGCCCCTCTGCTCTGGCGGCAAGAATCGCCATTGCTAAGGGTGGCATAGCATCTGTTGAGCGGTAGTCGCCCATATTCGGTCTTAACAGCACTATTTTCATAAAATAGCCGCTTCTAACTGTATGGGGCGATTCTGCCACTGGAGCGGTTCATTAAAATGAACACGGTAAATGCATGTTTTATACACAAAGGGCTTAAAGGCGTTGATAATTTGGTCGCATTGCGGATTATCCACAGGTAAAGACAAGGTTAATAACGGTGTAGGGCATCGCGCCAACGCATCTGCTATTAAGTCGATTGTGTGGTCTAACTGGGTGTTTTGAAAAAAAGCCAAAAATGTTTGTGGCAGTGTTTGTTTTATCTTGGGTAAGCAAGGTCTTTTCGTTAACACACTGTACAGATTATAAAATGGTCTTAATACTTTAATAACAGGGTGATACCTCATCACCTTGACCTGTTTAAAGCTTTGCTGTTGCCATAATACGGCACAAGCCGCTATCGTTTCATTATTCATATAGGCGAGTGGCGTTAATGTCGACTGTGTAAACCATGGTTCACTGATATGAGGTGCTAATTGATACTGGCAAGCTTGCTGCTGATAAAAATCCAACCATGCTTTAGCATCGACTCTTTGCCAACGTTTTGTCGCTTTCCCCCTGCGCTTAGAAATAACCAAGGTACAAAGCTCTCCCAAATATTCATAACGGGGCAACCCCTTTATTCCTTTTTCTAGCAAGCGCCTTGCATCATGATTATCAATGGCGATACTGGTATAACAGTGTGTCGGTAATGCTATAGTATGCTGTAAATGTTCAAAGCCTGCTTTGATTACCCTTATTTTATGACGATACGCTTGCGCTACCCTTAAACTATTTAAATAACCTAAAGGTCTTAATTCCCCATTGATAAATCCTTGATGGGTGGTTAGTTGGTAACAACCTACAGGTTGTTGCTGTTCTTCGGCTAAAAAGGCTTGCTCATCGCCAAAATAATGTTGCCCCTCGCAATAAGAGGGTTGTCTGGTGAGCACTGTATTAATCCAACCCTGCATCGGGTTATCTTCTAACAGCTGTAAAAACTGCTGTTGATTATTTTCATCCACATGCTGAAAGTTAATCATTGAACCTCCAGCAATTTACCTTGCCATGAGGCATCGCCTAAAGGGTAACCATTACGCGCACTAATTTCTCGCCGATGCAGTGCATTAATGGGGAAGAAATTACGGTACATAAAAAAATCACTGCGGTTTTGCCAACTACGTTTTAAAATAGAGCGCCAACCATAAAAAGATCGTCTCGCTTCAACACAGCCTTTTGTGACTTGCTCAGGGCTAAGTTGTTTGGGCATAAAGGGTACATCATTATAATGATAGCGCTCATCGAGCCACCACTGGGGATAAAGCAATCGGTTTTCTTTTTCTAAGCGCTCATAAAGAGCTGTTCCAGGAAAGGGGGTCATGTGGTTAAAGGCGGCAATGTACATGCCCTCTTCTTCAGCAAAGGCAACAGCCTCTGCAAAGGAGTGTTCATGATCAAAATCATAACCAAACACAAACGTCCCATAAACAGCAATACCGTATTTTCTAAGGTTAGCTAAGGCATTAGAAAAGCCGCCTTTCATGGTATTAAAGCGTTTATTCATTTGCTTTAAGTTATCATCACTTAATGACTCAAAACCGATCAACACACCTTTACAACCTGCTTTGGCTAATGCTTGCAGGAATTGCTCATCATGGGCTGCGTTAATGCTCATTTGAGTAATCCAGCGAATATTAAGTTTTGCTAATTCGGGCAACCATGCGCTGCTTTCTTTAATATTGCCTGCAAAATTATCATCCACAAAAAAGAAGATTTTTTTAGTTTTTCTTTCTTCACTCAGCTCTGGGAGGACTTGGTCTGGATCACGGCGGCGATAACTTCTTTCATAAAAACGTTGAATAGCACAAAACTCACAGGGGAAACGGCAACCTCTACCTGTCTCTACAAGCCCGATAGGCAAATACCGCTTACCTTGAAAAATACTGCGATCAACTTTTATTTGGCTTAAATCGGTTCTTATACCCTGATACTGTCTTTTTAACGTGCGGTGCTGTAAATCATCGATAACTTCCTGCCAAATACCTTCCGCTTCACCAATAATAATAGCATCCGCAAAGCGTTTAGCCTCATCAGGTACTAAACTCACATGAAAACCGCCCATAATCACAGGAATACCACGTTGACGGTATTCACTGGCAATTTGATAAGCCCGTTTAGCCGTATAGGTTTCCACTGAAATCGCAACCGCATCGGTTGGTTTATCAAAAGGAATAAGCTCTAAGCGATCATCGTAAAAAGAGGTTGCGACAGATGTTGGTGTTAACCCTTTCAACGTCGCCATCGGCAGAGGTTCCATTTGCCATGAGCGCAAATATTGCTCATTCAAACGATGGCCTATGGCAGGATGAACAAAGGTTAAATGCATTACGATTTACTCTTGGCGATGATTGAGGGCGGCTTAAAATCAATGGGCCAATCGCAGGTGTAAAACTGGTGTAAATGATTAGCATAAAAACGATAACCCAAATTAGCCGTTAACGCTAATGGTTGAAAATTACGCGCCGTCCATAGCCGTTTAAAAATACTGCTGTATTGGTAAATCTTTTTCCATGCTCGTTCGTGCCCTTCCGCTAGCTCTTGTACACTCATCAGCTTGGGTTGAAACACTACATGTTGTGCATCGTACAACGACCAGTCTTTGGTTAAGATTCTGTTTTCTTGTTCAAGTTTTTTATACAGTGGCGTATTGGGGAAAGGGGTTAATATGGCAAAACGTGGTAGGTCAATCCCCGTATCAATGGCCAACTCTACCGTCGCGTCAAAGGTATCGAACGTATCATGGTCTAACCCGAACACGAAACAACCTTGAATAGAAATACCTAAACGGTGTAAATTGGCAATGAGTTCTTTGTAATTAACTGAGGCATTAAATTTTTTACCGGCATCATTTAAGCTTGAATCCGTCACTGTTTCTAAACCTAGCAACAACCCTTTACAGCCACTTTTTGCCATCAACTCCATGAGTTCTGGATGATGGGCAATAATTACTGTAGACAAACCAAACCAATTGATTTTTAATGGAATCAATGCAGTAAACAATTCTTTAGCATAGGCTAAATCAGAGACCAAATTTAAATCGACAAAAATCAGTTTGCGCTTGCCCGTTTTAGCCACAAATTGCTTAATATCATTCACCACCCACTCGACAGGGCGTTGATATTGCTTACGCCCCCATGCGGTGGGGGCAACACAAAACTCACAGTCATGGGCACAAGAACGCGTCGCCTCAAAAACCGATTGCGTTAAAAAATAGCGACTATCAAAACGCTCGCGCTCTGCAAAAGGTAACGCCATATCATCGAGACTAAAATCAGGAGCTTGTCGATAAATTGGCTGTAATTTTTCTGCAAAAAAATCATGAATTAGCTGTGGCCATGATTGTTCAGAATAACCAATACAAATCGCATCAGCATGCTGCGCGGCCTCCTCTGGCAATAAAGTAACATGAGGCCCACCTAAAACCACCTTAATCCCGCGGGCTCGAAACTGATCAGCCAGCTCATAGGCTCTCATTGCCGTTCCTGTAATCACTGTGAGCCCAATTAAATCGGCCTGTAGATTATCGGGAATGGTCATAATTCCCTCATCAATTAACTCAATGTCAATCGGTAACTCTTTCGGCGTTAAGGCCGCCAATGTTGTTAAAGTGAGCGGTTGATAGCGCAATGATTTTTTAAAGATACCCCCACTTTTACGGTATAAAGGCCCTTTGGGAGAAATTAAAACTAATTTCATTTTATGGCTATCTGTGTACTTATTATTCATCACAATTTACTCTGTAAAAACTTGCCGCCAATCTTGTAATAAAAGCGTGGGTAGCTTTATATCCCCCAAGCGCTTATTTTGCTTTAAACACCAATGCACATAGCGCTCTCTAAGCACTCTGATGATCTGAAAAGTTAAAGGCGTTAACTGTTGTAATTTTCTAGCATACGCGTATTGAGGGTTACGGCATAGCCTTTGTTCCACTTGAGCAGTCACTTCTGCAGGATTGTTCACATTACACTCCAGCAATAATCGATATCCCCCATGAATACAATCATAAACTAACATGGCATAGCCTTGTAAATCTTCTAAGCATTGACTGACAAAGCTTTCTGTTAATTTTTCACCAACCACATCGGATACCACACCCGTACGCCCCATAAATTGCAAAATAGGCTGCTCTTGTTGATAACCTAAACAAAACACTTGATCGCCAGTATTGTATCGGTATAAGCCACTATTGGTTGTCACAATGATTTGATACGTTTGTTGCAATACCAATTCATCAGAAAAATACAAATGCCCGTGTGGGTCTAAAAACTCATAAAAATTACTTTTTGTACACAAGAGATTTTGGCCTTGTACAGTAGGCGTTGTTATGATGGCCTCAGTAGACAGAAGTCCCTTACCTTGCAAGTTAGCGTGTGGAAAGTATTTTTGCAATGCTTTAGCCAAGCTCGCTGAGCTGGCCTCTGCCCAACAACTCAAAACCTTTAACTGTGGCCACAAATCTTGTGTCTGTGATGAGTTTAAATAAGCCTCTAATCGTTTAGCGGCGGCTTTATCAGCATTTAACCGATGATCGGCGATAATCCCCCCCTCATTAAACAACACGCTTAATGATTGTTGGTGCAGCGGGATAGCCTCCAGTAACAACAGTAAAAAACTCGGACTCCACACAGAGATTAGGCGTAAATCATCACGCTTAATTAAATAGTAAAGGGTCAGTAGTTGCCAATCTTGTAAATTTTGGATTGTAGCAACAGAAAAAGGGACTGCTGATAACTGCATAAAGGCTGTTAAATTCTCTTCCCCCAAGTAAAGCGCATCACCACCACCTACGACAATTCCATTTATTTCTGACTGTTGCTGCGCCATAGCTGGGCTTAACGCCCAATAAGCACATCCTTCATCCAGCTGATAATAATCAATGAGCTTAGCCAGCCACGCTAATAATGGGCGTCTAAAATCATCTAAACCTGTTTTTGAGTAAGGGATTAACTTACCACCACTGTGGCTTCCACCGGTTTTTTCAAAAGCAATCACCGGTTCAGCAAACAATATATTTTCTTCGTGAGTTAATCGTTCAAACCACGGTATTAATGCTTCATAATCAATAATGGGTAGTGATTTTTGGTAATCGCTTCTATTTTTTATTTGAGCAAATTGGTAATGCTGCCCATAGGCACTGTCTTTATTTCTGGCTAAACAATCAAGCAACCATGCTTCTTGATTTTTCGAAGATTGTTCGTAAGCGCTACGTTTAAAAAATTGCCACGGGTTAGTCATGATGATAAACCACCTTGGCTTCATCAAACCAAGGCACAAACTTAGGGTTTAAATTCTCTCGCGATAACTCACACAAACACACGAGCTCATGCCCCTTATAATAAAGAGGATTCGCTTCTAAAAAATACTTGGCTGAATGTCGCTGTTTTTCAGCATGGGTTAATGTGGCTAGTTCGGGCTTTAAATACCCATAATCTTCAGGGCATTCCACCACCCCATCACAATATAAATCACCAAATTTATCGGTCGCTAATTGATTGGCGAGTTGAGCTAGCTGATTGTCTTGGTCTTGCCAATGGGGATAAAAATGCTTGGCAAATAAAACAAGGTATTTAAAGGTTTTATAACCTTTGACTAATAAGAACCAATACACGGGTGTTGTAGGAAATTGCTTTTTAATACTTCCCATCCGCTCAATCCATGCCTTGTGCAGAACCTTTTGCCGCCAGTGGTTTGGTTCTACAATGGTATCGCCAGAATAAACGATCATATTGCCTGCAAAAGGATAATACTGTAATGTCGAAAACCCTACAATTTGCTGTTCATAGACCAAGAATAGAACTTCATCTTTCGTCATCAAATCACTGTAAAAACGTGCCTCATTACTTCCTTGGTAGTGCTTGAAGTAAATCATAGCCATCTGTTGTTTAGTCTGTGAAGAAAGATGAGTTACCGCTTGAAAGTAGGTTTCGTATTGCATGGCACTAATCCACACGCCCTTTTTGACTAAACCAATAACGAGTATAAAATGCACCAACGGCTTGGTGTTGATAGTGCGCCAGTAGTAACGCAATATTATGCCTGTCTTCTGTGTAGCTAGGGCCTAATTTTTTCAACATAAATAAATGACTCTTACAGCAAGAGATCCAATTAAAATAAATATTACCATTAGTCGACAAAATAGGATATTGTTTATCTTAAAAAATATACAACTGTTTAAATCATGAAATTACTAAAGCACCCCCTAGAGCCTTTTAAACAACGATTCAAAGCAACCATTCTTTGGGGCACACTGATTGGCATTGTATTTTTTACGGGCTACCCCTTAATAAACTACCTGAGTAGCCACAGACAACACACATGGGGGCTTTATCTTCCGCAAGAACTT
Organism: uncultured Ventosimonas sp.; assembly: GCA_964395065.1. GTDB lineage: Bacteria > Pseudomonadota > Gammaproteobacteria > Pseudomonadales > Pseudomonadaceae > Entomomonas. Next base: position 31,383 of record CAYNAM010000002.1, on the reverse strand, counting down.
AATATTCCTTTTATTCCTCAACTTGTCTGGTTTTATCTGGCATTGTATCCACTGCTAATACTGCCATTATTTCTATTAAATAGTGATGAGATAAAGAAACTGGCCAAACAACTCATCGTTGCCACCTTGTTAGCTTATATAATTTTTATGATTTTGCCTTGTCATCTTGGGTTTGATCGAACACTGCCAACATATGCTAATTATCATGCACTGTTTTTATTTTTATTTAATATCGACTATCCACATAATCTTGTACCCTCATTACACGTCATGTACTCAAGCCTTATTATTTTTACCCTCAACAAACAAGTAACTCTTATTTTACAACTCCTATTATACGGCTTATTATTAGGTATTATTTGCTCAACTGTGCTGATTCACCAACACCATTTATTGGATGTTATATCTGGTTTGGGCTTATCTCTTCTTATCATTTACGCTACAAAAGGACACAACCTTGAAGAAAATAATCGTAAGTTTGCTGCTGCTGATAAGCACCTATAGTCATGCCGAAAAAGATCAGGCTATTCATAATGAATTAAGGCAACTTTTGCAAACGATTACCACCGCTATCAACACACAAGACTATAATAAAATGTTGCCCGTTATCAGTGAAGATGCAAGCATTACTCCCATTACAGCACACTTTTTAGAGCGTAAACAAACCATTGTTCCTTACATTGACAGCCTCATTGGTAAGGACAAATTCATCAAAAGCTTTACCGTTAACTTTACTCCTGACGAACTCACTGAGCTCTCTACGGATAAAACTTGGGGCGTTTCTCATGGTTCAGGACTTGAGCACTATACCCTTAATGATGGTCGAGAATACGACATTAAAACACGCTGGACGGCAACCCTTGTGTTAGAAAATAATCAATGGAAAATAAAAACCATGCACATTAGCACCAATTTTCTCGACAACCCTATCCTTGATGAAGCCTCGGCTGCGATTAAAAAAATGCTGATTCTCGGTGCTATTGGTGGGCTTATTGTTGGGCTTCTATTAGGTTTTTTTCTTTTTCGGAAAAAGAAAATCTAAATCGGCAGGAGCCCCCATCGGAGGGGCTGGCCGTAGCCCTTTCCATAACGCAAAATAAATTCGCCAAAAACTTGGTTGCACACCTTGATTATGAATATACTTAGGCAAATCAAACCAAGGTACGTTAGGGTGTTGATGATGCGCCAAATGATAGTGATAATTTAGCGCAATCCAACGAAAGGGTGGCAATACTTTCAAATTCCAAGCTCCATTTTGAATATCACGGCTACTCCATGCATGGTCAGCATACTGCAAAACCGACCAATGCAAAGCAAAGGCGTAATAACACAGCACATACCCCAAAAATGTGAGGTCTAAAACATAAAACAATGCACCTTGATAACCAAAGGCAATAAACATCTCACACCAGACCTGTTTAACAGGTAGTTTACTGACGTCTTCAATGTAATGGCTAAATCCTAAACTTGATGCGATCTTGTTAAAATAAGCTGATTGATAAAACCCACTGGCCACTAAATAAATAAAGTTACTTAAAACTACAGTTAAATAATAACAGCCCAATAAATTACCACTGTACAATAAAAAATTACGTTGCCATTTTGATTGATGCGGCAAGTAATAATCATACAAGTCTAAATCAGTTCTATTACGCTCATGATGCCCTATATGCGCCTGCTGCTGTAATAAAAAAGAAGTGGGGAATGCACAACCACCTACTACGCCTAACACGCTATTGCCTAATTTAGAATGCGCCGCCACACCATGCACAGCCTCATGCATCATGGAAAAAGGCAGTTGATTAATATGGGCAAACAAAAATATCGCTAAGACAGCCCAATACCATGCACAATGACTAGCTAACCATAAGCAGCAAGCTGCAGACATTAATGCCAAAACGAGCAATATAAAATTAATCAACAATCGCATAGTACTTGTACCATTACTCAAACCGCTAGTTTTAATAAAGTAATCACCTTACAGGCTAACGACAATGATCTTATTCCTAAACATAAAAAGCACTTAAGAACGTTCTGATTAAAAGAAGAACAATTTAAATATTGTTTATTATAAACATTATATTTTAGGACTTTTTACACTTTTACAAGAAACTCTTCTAAGAATCTTGGAATATTGCCTAATGTTATTCCACTTAACACATATTACACTTTTCACATAATTTACTCATGCTTCTAACTATATTTTTAATCAGTAACGAGACCATTTTTTAATGGTTACTTATGTTGAATCAGAAGTTTTAATATCATTTAATGGAAATCATCATGAAAAAGACCAAAATTGTCTGCACACTGGGACCAGCAACAGATTCTTCTAACACTCTAGACCAGTTACTAATCAATGGCATGAATGTCGCTAGGTTTAACTTTTCTCATGGAACGCATGCCGATCATCAGGCTAGAATTGCCGCTATTAGGGAGTCTTCTAAACGTGTAGGAGTTCCAGTAGCTATTATGTTAGATACCAAAGGCCCAGAAATGCGATTAGGCTGTTTTATAAACGGTAAAGTAACATTACAAAAAGGCCAACAGTTTATTTTAACAACACAAGACTGCTTAGGAGATGAAACGATAGCATCTGTTAACCACCAACACCTACCAGAAGAGGTACAAGTAGGAAACAAGATTTTATTAGCAGATGGCTTAATTGAACTTACCATCCAATCAATTCAAAAAAACCATATCATAACAGTTGTTGAAAACACAGGGATGATTAGCGATAGAAAGCGTGTTGCCGCACCAGGAGTAAGTTTAGGACTGCCACCTGTTTCAGAAAAAGACATCCAAGATATTTTGTTCGGTATTGAACAAGATATAGACTTCATTGCTGCATCATTCATCCAACGAGCTTCTGATGTACAACTCATTAGAAAGATATTAAACGATCATCACTCAACCATTCAAATTATCTCTAAAATTGAAAACGCTGAGGGCGTGAAAAATATGACAGAAATTTTAGAGGTGTCTGATGGGCTTATGGTAGCACGTGGTGATTTAGGTGTAGAAATCCCTGCCGAAGAAGTTCCCCTTATACAAAAAGAAATGATTAAACTATGTAATAAATTAGGAAAACCCGTTATTACAGCAACCCAAATGCTAGAAAGTATGATTTCTAATCCTAGACCTACAAGGGCAGAAGCTTCTGATGTTGCCAATGCCATTTTAGATGGAACTGATGCAATTATGCTAAGTGGAGAAACAGCTTCTGGCCAATACCCTGTGGAAGCGGTTAAGACCATGTCTTCACTCGCCAAAAGAACAGAGCAGGCCATCGACTGCGAAACAGCACTAATTCGCTCTGGATTTAAAAGAACCAATACCACAGATGCCATTAGCCATGCTTGTGTACAAATTGCTGTTGAGCTAAACATAAAAGGAATTATTATTCCCACCGAAAGTGGCTTTACTGCACAAATGGTGTCACGCTATAAACCACAACCTTTTATTTTTGCTGTAACCCCTCATGATAAAACGATAAGACGTTTACAATTAATTTGGGGGGTCATAGCACTAAAAGGAAAACCAAGCAGTAATACGGATAGCATGACCAAAGAAGCCATTCAGTGCTGTCTCAATACTGGTTATATAAAAATTGGTGATCTTGTTGAAGTAACCGCTGGTATTCCCATTGGCACCCAAGGCAGCACCAACATGATACAAGTACACATTGCAGGCAATAGTTTAGGTAGCTAACCCAAAGGTTAGCTATTGGCATGCAATGTAAACAACATAACAGGAGCAAGTGTAATTTATTGACTAAAAAAGCTAATCTAACCATTGTATTATTAAAATGAGTTTTGCTTTTATTTAATCCACCAAACTATTCTTATTTCATTAACAAAACATTGGTCGCCTTATAAGCTATTATTAGAAAAATGACAAATTGCCAAGGTTAATGCTTTAACAAAAGATGGGGTAATCTTTTCAATTACCCCAACTCTATTTTTATTTTACTTAATATACAAGGCAGCCTTGCCAGGATAATAGGCCATGGAGCCTAGCTCTTGCTCTATTCTCAACAACTGATTGTATTTCGCCATACGGTCTGAGCGAGATAAAGAGCCCGTTTTGATTTGCATACAGTTCGTTGCAACGGCAAGATCAGCAATCGTGCTATCCTCTGTTTCACCTGAACGATGGCTCATCACACAAGCATAATGGTAACGTTTAGCGAGATCAACCGCTTGTAATGTTTCTGTTAACGTCCCTATTTGATTTACTTTAACCAATAAAGCATTTGCTAGCCCTTGATGAATACCTTCTGCTAAAATTTTTGGATTTGTCACAAACAGATCATCACCTACTAACTGTATTTTCTTCCCTAATCGTTTAGTGAGTATTTCCCAACCTGCCCAATCACTTTCCCCCATACCATCTTCAATAGAAATAATCGGATATTGATTAACCAATCTTTCTAAATAATCTGTAAACTGTTCTGAGTTTAACGAAAGCCCTTCAGCTGATAATTGATATTTACCCTCATTACAAAACTCACTCGCAGCACAGTCTAAAGCCAAAAATACATCTTTACCTGCATGGTAACCTGCTTTTTCAATAGCCTCTAATATGAGTGTGATCGCTTCTTCATGTGAGTTAAGGTTAGGAGCAAAACCACCTTCATCACCAACCGTTGTGGCAAACCCTTTTGCATTACAGATTTTTTTTAGCACTTGAAAAATCTCAGCGCCACACCGTAATGCCTCTTTAAAAGATTTAGCCCCCAATGGCATAATCATGAACTCTTGAATATCCAGACTATTATTAGCATGTGCACCACCATTGATCACATTCATCATAGGGACAGGCATACTGATGGGGCCTGCACCACCAATATAACGATACAAGGGTAATCCTGATGTTTTAGCAGCTGCTTTAGCTACCGCCAAAGAAACTGCCAACATTGCATTTGCCCCTAAACGGCTTTTAGTCGGCGTACCATCTAGCTCAATTAATCGTTGATCAATTAATTGTTGATTAGTTTCATTCTGTCCAATTAATGCAGTATTAATTTCTGTATTAATATACTCAACGGCTTTCAAACAGCCCTTTCCAAAATAACGATCTTTTTCGCCATCTCTTAGTTCCAAGGCTTCTCTACTCCCCGTTGAAGCTCCAGAAGGAACAGCTGCTCTCCCCCTTATCCCCGAAGTAAGTAATACATCAGCCTCAACTGTTGGATTGCCCCGAGAGTCGAGAATTTCACGGCCTATTATTTGTGCAATGGTCATCGTCTGCCTCTTCTCAAGCTATAAAATTAATATTGCTCTAAAATCATTAATATTGGTTCTACTAGGTGTTGTTATGACTAAATCACCTAACTCACTAAAAAAGCTATAGGCATCATTTTTAGCCAAATATTGGGCAGCAGATACCCCTTGTTGATCAGCTCGAGTCAACGTATCTGGCGTAATAATAGCGCCTGCATTGTCTTCACTACCATCAATACCATCCGTATCACAAGCAATGGCATAAACATTATCTAAACCATTTAACTCAATAGCTAATGATAAAAGGAACTCTGTATTTCTCCCCCCACGACCACCTTCTGAGTTAATTGTAACGGTTGTTTCGCCACCCGATAATAATAAGGCAGGCTTAGCAATAGGTTCATTATTTTGTTTGATGTGCCTTACAATACCCGCATGCATAGCCGCCACATGACGTGCCTCACCCGTAATGCTATCGCCTAGAAATAAAACATTCAGTCCCATTTCTTGGGCCGCTTTTTCTGTGGCTTTAAAGGCCTCATAAGGCGTTACAATAAGGTGTGACTCTATATTAGTTAATGCTTTTGGGGTTTCATCTTTTTCAGTTACCGTAGCTAATAAATTTGCTACGGCTTCAGGAAGTTGTATTTTATATTTTTTAAGAATACGTCTTACATCAGCAAAAGTAGAAGGATCAGGAACTGTTGCACCTGAACCAATAACGGATAAATCATCTCCAACCACATCGGAAATAGCAAATGTAATTACTTTGGCAGGTGCTGCGGCTTGAGCTAAACGCCCACCTTTAATAGCAGACAGATGCTTACGGACTACGTTCATTTCATCAATAGGTGCACCGCAAGCTAATAATTGCTTAGTGATAACTTTTTTATCTTCTAAACTAATACCCTCACAAGGCAAGCTCATTAAAGCAGAAGCACCACCTGAGGCCAAAAATATTACAAGATCATCAGCCGTTGCTGACTTGGCATACTCATATAAGCTTTTGGCAGCCTCTTGTCCTTTACTATCAGGAATAGGATGCGATGCCTCAATCACTTTAATATATTTAGTTGGCATACCATGGTCATAACGAGTAATCACCATCCCCTCAACAGGAAATGGATAAATGCGCTCTAACTCAGCTGCCATACTTGCCGCTGCCTTACCAGCCCCTAAGACAATGGTTTTGCCTTTTGGTGGTTTTTTTGGTAAAAATTGCGCCATTTTACCTTCAGGCATTGCCGCATTTAAAACCACTCTAAGCAGTTGATTTAGAGTTTCTTTAGGCTGACGCATGGTGTATACCCCCAATAAATAAAAAACGATGGTACGTAATTATGAAACAGTGTTTATAACAAAAACGTTCAGTGTGACTAGCTATAGACTCCGTCCTTATCGGTTTAATAAGGGCGGAGTGATTAGAAATTATTTTTTGATTTCAATCTTTGCTGCTTTTTCATAGAAGCGAGCAATAGCACTGTGATCAAGATCACCCATACCGTCTGTACGCAAGGCTTGCATAATTTCCATTACAGCTGCGGTCAATGGCAATGAAGAACCCACACCATGTGAAGTATCTAGTGCATTCTGCAAATCTTTAATGTGCAAATCAATACGGAATCCAGGTTTAAAATTGCGATCAAGAACCATTGGTGCTTTCGCATCTAATACTGTACTACCTGCCAAACCACCACGAATTGCTTGGTATACCAACTCAGGTTCAACCCCTGCTTTTGTAGCTAAAGTAAATGCTTCTGACATCGCCGCAATATTTAACGCTACAATGACTTGGTTTGCTAACTTAGTCACGTTACCAGCACCAATACCACCGGTATAAACAACAGAACCAGCCATTGCTTTCATTAAGTCATAATACTTATCAAAAAGTGCTTTATCGCCACCCACCATAACAGAAAGCGTACCATCAATGGCTTTAGGTTCACCACCACTAACAGGCGCATCAAGCATAGCGATACCTTTTGCCGCTAATGCATCATGAATTTCGCGACTAGCCAATGGCGCAATAGAACTCATATCAATGAGCACAGTCCCTTTTTTCGCTACATCAACAAGACCACCCTCACCTAAAGCCACCTCTTTTACATGAGGAGAGTTTGGAAGCATTGTGATAATAACGTCGCTTTGCTCGGCCACTTCTTTAGTAGATTGCGCAGCTTTCGCGCCAGCAGCAGCAACTTCTTTTACTGTGTCTTGATTACGATCATAAACCACTAATGAATAACCTGCTTTTAACAAGTTTTTACTCATTGGTTTACCCATAATGCCTAAGCCAATAAAACCTACGATCATGTTATTTTCCTCGCTTATTAATAAAACTAATATTATTTTAAATATTTATCTGCTAGTGCTTGGGTTGCCCCTCTAAAGGCTCCTAAATCACTACCTACACCAACAAACGTTGCACCCATTTCGATATAACGACGTGCATCAGCTTCAACAGGGGCTAAAATGCCCACACTTTTATTATGAGCCTTTGCTACATCAAAGATATGTTGAATAACTTTTTGTACATCAGGGTGCCCAGGCTGCCCTAAATGATTTAATGCCGCTGATAAATCACCAGGACCAACAAATAATAGATCGACTCCTTCAACAGCGGCAATTTCTTCTACATTATCAACACCTAATTGACTTTCAATTTGCACCATCACACAAATATTTTGATTGATCTTCTCAAAATAATCAGGAATTGTACCAAAGCGATTGCTACGATGAGCAACGGATACACCTCTAATACCATCAGGAGGATAACGAGTTGATTTCACAGCCTGCATAGCTTGCTCTTTTGTTTCTATCATAGGAATAAGGAAGTTATAAAAACCGATATCTAAGAGTCGCTTCAATAACACAGGATCGTTACAGGCAGGCCTAACAATAGGCGCACTTTTACTGTCTTTTAAGGTCATTAATTGTGGGATTAGAGATAGCACATCATTACACGCATGCTCACTATCTAGTAATAACCAATCAAACCCAGCCAACCCTAGAATTTCGGTTGTCACGGGACTACCCAAGGCAGCCCAACAACCAAACAATTTTTTCCTATTAATAACATCTTGCTTAAACTGATTAAAACACGTATTTTCTTTAGACATTTTCTTTCTCTCACGCAATACTAACGAACTAAACAAGGACGTTTATTATCAAATGTCCAATTAGGAATCAAATACTGCATAGCCATCGCATCATTGCGAGCACCTAGCCCCATATTTTTAAAAACTTCATGGGCTTTTAAAACTTGGTCCATATCGATCTCAACACCTAAACCAGGTTTTTTAGGTACTTGGATCATTCCTTTAACAATTTGTAGAGGTTCTTTGGTAATACGCTGATTACCTTCTTGCCAAATCCAATGAGTATCAATGGCTGTAATATTACCTGGCGCAGCGGCAGCCACATGAGTAAACATCGCTAATGACACATCAAAATGATTATTGGAGTGAGATCCCCATGTTAAACCAAACTCATGACACATCTGTGCAACACGCACCGAACCATTCATTGTCCAAAAATGTGGATCGGCCAGAGGAATATCTACCGATTGTAATGAAAGCGCATGCCCCATTTGACGCCAGTCGGTCGCAATCATGTTGGTGGCTGTAGGTAAACCAGTTGCACGACGAAACTCAGCCATAATCTCACGCCCAGAATAGCCTTGCTCTGCACCGCAGGGATCTTCAGCATAAGCTAAAGTACCTTTTAAATACTTACCAATTTTAATGGCTTCCTCTAATGACCATCCACCATTAGGATCTAATGTCACCCGAGCGTTAGGGAATTTTTTCTTAATGGCGATAATAGCTTCGGCTTCGTCTTCACCACGTAATACGCCACCTTTTAATTTAAAATCATTAAATCCATACTTCTCATAAGTAGCTTCAGCCAAACGTGCAATCGCTTCTGGGGTTAACGCCTCTTCATGGCGCAAACGATACCAATCACAACTTTCATTAGGCTGACTTTGATAAGGAAGATCTGTTTTCTTTCTATCACCTACATAAAATAAATAACTTAATGTTTCTACTTCATCACGTTGTTGACCATCACCTAACAATGAAGCTACGGTTACATTTAAGAACTTACCAAGTAAGTCAAGCATTGCCGCTTCAATAGCTGTCACCACATGAATTGTTGATCGTTGATCAAAGGTTTGGTTACCACGTCCCCCCACATCTCGATCAGCAAATTGGGTACGTACTTTATTCATGACATTTTTATATTCGCCAATCGGTTGACCAACAACCAATGACTTTGCATCTTCAAGCGTTTTTGTTACTGAGCCAACACAAGGCACTTCACCAACGCCCATATTACCAGAGTTATCTTTTAAAATAACAATATTACGGGTAAAAAATGGGGCATGTGCACCGCTTAAATTTAACAACATACTGTCGTGACCAGCAACAGGAATGACTTGCATCTCTGTAATTACGGGTGTCTTATTACTCATTTAGATATCTCCTAATCTATTAATTAGCGAACCATACAAGGTCGTTTGCGATCAAAAGCCCAACCCGGGTAATAAAACTGCATGGGTATGGCGTCATTACGAGCCCCAGTAGGTAGTTTTTGATGTAGTTCGTGTGCTTGTTGAATCTTATCCATGTCTAACTCAAGCCCTAGCCCTGGCTTATCGTTAAGTTTTATTTTACCATTGGTAATTTGCAGTGGATTCTTGGTTAATGTCATGTCTCCTTCTTGCCAAATCCAATGGGTATCTAATGCTGTTGGATTTCCGGGTGCAGAGGCGCCAACATGGCTAAACATCGCCAAAGAAATATCAAAATGATTATTTGAATGACATCCCCACGTTAAGCCAAACTCATGACAAAGGTGAGCAACTCGACTCGCGCCCGTTAATGTCCAAAAGTGTGGATCAGCCAAAGGAATATCTACCGCTTGAAGCATAACGGAATGACACATTTCTCGCCAATTGGTAGCCACCATATTGGTTGCTGTTGGTAACCCTGTAGCTCGCTTAAACTCTGCCATCACTTCACGACCGGAGTAGCCTTGCTCAGCACCACAAGGGTCTTCTGCATAAGTTAAGACATCATGCATATCTTTACATAACTCAATGGCCTCTTGAAGCGACCAACACCCGTTGGGATCAAGTGTTATACGCGCATCAGTAAAACTCTTCTTAAGCTCAGTCACCGTTTCAATTTCTTTCTGACCCTCAAAAACACCACCTTTAAGTTTGAAGTCTTTAAAACCATAGAGATCTTTGGCCGCCGCTGCTAAATTAATCACAGCCTCGGTACTCATCGCTACTTGGCGACGAATACGATACCACTCATGTCCTTTTGTTACAGGTGCTTGGTAAGGTAAATTAGTGATCTTATCATCACCAATATAAAATAAGTAACCTAGCACTGTCACTTCATCCCGTTGCTTTCCTGCTCCCAGTAACTCAGCAACAGGCACATCTAAAAATTGCCCCATCAAATCGAGTAGGGCTGCCTCTAATGCTGCTACGGCATTAACACGTAGCTCAAAGGTCCATGCTCCCTTTCCAAAGGTATCGTAATCAGCATCCAAATACCCCGCATGCATATCATTCACAATACGGTTTAAGATGGAAATAGGTTTTCCTTCAACATGAGGTATCGCCTCAGATAATGCTTTAAAAATGGTTTCTCCACCTGGTGCTTCACCCGCCCCAATGTGTCCTGCATTATCTTTTAAAATAACAATGTTACGCGTGAAGTAAGGAGAATGTGCTCCCCCCACATTTAGCAACATACTGTCATACCCTGCCACAGGTATGACTTGCATTGAGGTAATCGTTGGTGCTGCTTGCGTGCTCATAATAGTATTCCTAGTAATTAGAGAACTAGTTTTTCTTAACTTCCATTCGTTTAATAGGACCAACAATAAATAGGAAACTAAAAGCAGCAAGGAAGGCGTGAGCTGCTACAAAAATTAAAGCCCACTCAAAACGTCCTGTTACATGCACAATATAGCCAATGATAATGGGAGAAATAATACTAGACGCATTACCAAACATATTGAATAAGCCACCCGCTAAACCACTGATTTCTTTAGGTGCTGTATCTGACATAACAGCCCAGCCTAATGCTCCAACCCCCTTACCAAAGAAAGCCAGTGACATAAAGAAGATAATCATTGTGATAGAATCAACATAATTGCAAAGAATCATCATCATTGAAAACAACATACCAAAAACGATAGGCGTCTTACGTGCAATGGATAATGAGCCCGTTTTTCTTAATAAGAAATCAGAAAATACACCCCCAGCGATTCCGCCGACAAATCCACAAACCGCAGGGATAGCAGCCAAGAAACCAACAGATTTAATATCCAGTCCACGCTCAGTTGCCAAATAAATAGGGAACCATGTAATGAAAAAGTAAGTCAGCACATTAATACAATACTGGCCTAAATAAATACCTAGCATCATTCTATTTTTAATTAACTGTAAGATATAACCTAATTTAGGCCCTTGATCTTCCTTTCCTTCTTCCTTTTTTTGATCCATATCCACTAGACCACCACCTTCGGCAATATATTCAACTTCTTCTTTGTTAGCCCATGGATGATCTTTAGGATTATGCACCATAATAATGGTCACAAAGCTAATAAAAATACCTAGCCCCCCCATAAAGAAGAACACTGATTGCCAACCGTACTCATGAGTTAACCAACCCATAATCGGTGCAAAAATAACCGTGGCAAAATACTGTGCAGAATTGAATATTGATACGGCAGTTGCACGCTCTTTGGCAGGGAACCAAGCAGCTGTAATTCTACTATTTCCAGGAAATGAAGGAGCTTCAGCTAATCCCATAAGAAAGCGGAAAGTAAAAAGCATTATCAATGCCCATGCACCAATAAAGAAATGGATGGTTCCTTGAAGCAAAGTAAATATTGACCAAAAAAAGATACTACAAAAATAAACACGTTTAGAACCAAACCTGTCTAATAACCATCCCCCTGGTAATTGGCCTATAACATAAGCAATACTAAATGAGGAAATAACCCAGCCCATGGCAGCAGCATCAAACCCCAACTCACCACTCATGCTTTTGCCTGCAATACCTATGGTTGCACGATCACCATAGTTAATGGCCGTAACAATAAATAGAAAAACAACCATCATCCATCGGACATTGGTACGCTTAACACCTTTCATTCCTTGTGTTGCCACACCTGTATTCTCAGCCATAATAAATACCACCGTAATTTTAAGCAGAAACTCTGTTCATTGATGTTCGATTTAATGCTGGAACAAAATGTATCATCTAGGTTCATAACAAAGCATTAGGCAAACGCACAAGATTTATGGTGATTACTTTTTTTAAAATGGGCAGACACACGAACATCTTATAGTTTATATATATTGCAATACAAGACTTGGGCATATTCACTAACATTTCCCTCTACATCAGCACAAAATTATTAATTTGCACACTGTTGTTTTCAAAAAAATAGCATACTATGGCAATGGATTAGAAATTATAAACTCACAACATGAGGGAATACCTATGCCTAATGAGGTCGAAAAAAGCCCTTTATATATAAAAGTTCACATCAACGATAATGTGGCTATAGTGGTTAACGACAACGGCTTGCCTGCTGGAACAATCTTCCCCGATGGACTAACCTTAATAGAAGATATTCCGCAAGCGCACAAAGTTGCCCTCACCGATATTAAAGATGGAGACCCGTTCATTCGTTATGGTGAAATTGTTGGTTATGCCATAGGCGATATTAAACAAGGTAGTTGGGTACATGAGGGTGTAACTAGGATGCCAACAGCCCGAGCACTACATGAGCTTCCTATTGCAACCAAAACACCAAAACCACTTCCACCACTAAAAGGCTATACGTTTGAAGGTTACAAAAACCCAGATGGTAGTGTAGGCACTCGCAATCTACTGGGTATCACCATGAGTGTTAATTGCGTATCTGGTGTTGTTGAATATGTGACTAAGATTATTGAACGTGACCTGCTGCCTAAATACCCTAATGTTGATGGTGTCGTCCCCTTAGTTCATCTTTATGGCTGTGGAGTCGCCATTGATGCTCCAGCTGCTATTGTACCCATTCGCTCTATTCACAACCTCACTAAGAATGCTAATTTTGGCGGTGAAGTAATGGTTATTAGTTTAGGGTGTGAAAAATTCCAACCAGAAAGATTATTAAAAGGAACCGATGATACACAAGCCATCAAACTCGTTGATGAAGATGATATTGTCGTACTACAAGATGAACAACATCATGGCTTTCAGTCTATGGTTGATCACATCTTACGGGTAGCTGAAAGACATCTTAAACGTCTCAACAGCCGAAAAAGAGAGACTGTTCCAGCCTCAGAGCTTATCGTTGGTATGCAGTGTGGAGGAAGTGATGCTTTTTCTGGTGTAACAGCCAACCCATCGATTGGCTTCGCCGCTGACTTATTAGTTCGCTGTGGTGCAACCGTCATGTTTTCTGAAGTTACGGAGGTCAGGGATGGGGTTCACCTACTCACGCCACGCGTAGTCGATGAAGAGGTGGGTAAAGCGCTTATTAATGAAATGGCTTGGTATGATGAATACCTAGAAACAGGCAAAGTAGACCGTAGTGCCAACACAACACCTGGGAATAAAAAAGGTGGACTCAACAATATCGTTGAAAAAGCCATGGGGTCTATTGCTAAATCAGGGACGAGCGCCATTGTAGAGGTATTAAAGCCAGGGCAACGTCCCACCAAGCGTGGCTTAATATTTGCGGCAACTCCTGCGAGTGATTTTGTCTGTGGTGCTCAACAAGTTGCATCAGGCATTACAGTTCAAGTATTCACCTCTGGTCGAGGAACACCTTACGGCCTAGCGGCTGTTCCTGTCATCAAAATGGCCAGTCGAAATGCCATTGCCGAACGCTGGTTTGACCTAATGGATATTAGTGCTGGGGATGTTGCTCTTGGTAAAAAAACGATTGAGGATGTTGGCTGGGATCTTTTTAAATTAATTTTAGAGGTGGCAAGCGGTAAAAAACCTTGGTCTGATCACTGGGGCTTACATAACCCACTAGCCATATTTAATCCTGCCCCTATTACATGATTCTAACCACCACATGAGACCGAATTAATCATCGGTCTCATGCAAAGCATCCTCTACTGTACTTGTCCCATCTAGCTGCAACGCAATATACATCAATAGTCTATCATCCAATAATTCGATGTTGAGTCCTGTAATCGAGGCTACTTTTGTTAAACGATACTCTAACGTATTACGATGAACATGTAGTGCTTTAGCTGTGTTACCCATTTGCAAATTGTTTTTAAACCATGTCCGTAATGTTCTCTGCAATACACCGTTAGTATCTTGAGATTTCAATCTATTCAAAGGTATCGAAAACTCTGAAGCTGTCCAACCAGAATTTAATGAATTTAATAATACAGGCAACGACATGTCTTGATAGTAATAGTTTTTTACATCTGGCATCCGTTGCCTACCTAACATTAAGGTGGTATACGCTGTTTGATAAGAATAGGCTAAGTGATTATTCTTACCATCTACCCCCTCCTCGAAATAGCGTCCTAATGCTGTTCTAATATTTAACTTACCACGCTGCTCACTTAACACAATTAACTGCGCCAATCTATTTTTGTGTTCTTCAATATCCCAACGGCCATATTGATTCATAGCTGGGGATAATACAATCATTTCCGTTAATGAACGAATAGCAAATAAGCAACCGATATTTTGGGCCACTAAGAAATTTTGCAACAACTTAATTTCATCAATTGCTACTTCTACTTCTAAGTTATCACTATCGATACCAAATACTATAGCTACCCTAGGAACACTTAAGTCTATCCCTAAACGCTGCGCCCACTCATAATGGCGTTTTGTTAACTCTTTAGACTGTAACAAATCAAGCACTAACTCTTCACGCAGTCGTGTTTCTTGAGCAACACTGCGTAACAGTTTAGCCTGCTCCATCATCATCACCGCTGACATGCACACTAACTCGCCAAACTGTTTCAGTTCTGAAGGTTCTCCTGTTAACCCTATCACACCAACCACTTCATCATCAATAATTAAAGGTAAATTAACACCGGGACGAACACCATGTAAATCATCACTCATTTTGGAGTCAATTGATATCATTCTTCCTAATGATAAAACCATCATTGCGCCTTCGTGCAACTCCCCTATTCGCTCAGGATCGCCACTGCCAATGATTAAACCATTAGTATCAATAATATTGACATTACAGCCAATAATTTTCATGGTTTTATCAACTATTCGCTGAGCTAATTCTGAAGTAAGAAGATAAGCACTCACGCTACATTACCTATAGTAATCATATTTTTTAAAATTAATGAAGTCCCATAACCTTGTCAAGCAAGTTAAAACACCCTACCTTACTCATATAAGCTTGCTATATTGATTACTCATAACAATAAGTATGAGCCCCATCTTATAGATTATGCTATCGCAAATATAACAAAACAAAGTTGTCTAATCTCAAAATCATTGTACTTATCACGAAAATAAAACTAAACAATATCTAAATGCATCTTTTTAAAAGGAGGCTTAAATGCGTTATCTAATACGGTGAGTTCTTCTAATGTTAATTTAAGAGTAGCGGCCTGAGCATTCTGAATAACATGTTCTGTACTAGATGCTTTAGGTATAGCAACGACATTACCATGACGAATACACCAAGCCAATAACAGTTGTGCAGGTGTACAATGATTAGTCTCAGCAAGATTTAATACACTAGGGTGGTTCATCAACCCCTGCCGTAAACTTCCACCTTGAGCAATTGGGCAATATGCCATGATCGGAATATAATGTTCTTTACACCAAGGCAGTAGGTCATACTCGATTCCTCTTGAGCCTAAATGATAAAGCACTTGATTGACCATGCAGTGGTTACCCTTTGCTATTTCCCAGACTTCCTGCATATCAACTGTATCAAAATTAGAAACGCCCCAACGCTTAATTTTACCTTGAGTAACAAGCATTTCCATCGCCTCTACCGTTTCAGTTAAAGGAACACTACCACGCCAGTGCAGTAAATAAAGATCTAAATAATCTGTATTTAAGCGCTTTAATGAAGCTTCACAAGCCTGCATCATTTTCTTTTTATCCGCGTTATAGGGAAGAACTTTTGAGACTAAAAATGCTTGATCCCTAATATTCTCCAACGCCTTCCCTACTATACGCTCTGCCCCACCAGAACCATACATTTCAGCCGTGTCGATGACGGTCATCCCTAGCTCTATACCAAGCCGTAATGCATCAATTTCTTGCTTTGCCTTGTTTGGGTTCTCTCCCATAAACCACGTACCTTGCCCAATAGCAGGAACAGAAGAGCCATCAGGAAAAGTAACTTGTCGTAAAAAATTACCCTGTTTAACTTGAATATCATTCAACGACATTTGAATCTCCTACGTTATGTATTTGAGTAAATATATACATTCTATCAACTTTTCATATAACTAAGTGCCTTCATACCCAACCAATACAAACATAAAAAAATCCCCTTACAGAAAACCGTAAGGGGATTTTTATTTAGAGCATTAGCGATTAAGCGCTAACAGGTGCTCTCCAGTCATCAGAACCTGAAGTACCAGATACTTCGTGAGTCCAAGTGATTTTACGATAAGTGAAGTATACATCTTCTAGATGTGTAAAATGCGCCATGTTTGGATCTTGGCAGTTAGGCATGCTGCTTTGAACATCAACAATAATTGCATCTTCTAACTTAATAGTAAAATAATGCTCTTGTGTACCAGAAGCTGAGGTTCTGTACCATTTAATAGTACACTCATTTAAACGCTCACCAGAAGTTAAAGCATTAAAAATTAATGGTGAAGATTTATCAAATACTTTAGTGATTCTTAAAGGCTTGTGTACACGTTGACCTGTTGGTTGTCCAGATTGTGGGTCACGTGGAATAATCACTTGATGCTCAAATCCTTCAACTAAGATTTCATCTTCATGACCTTCTTGATAAATGTTACCTACTGACTCTTCAGTAAAAGTACCAGCTGTAATTAAACCTTGCTTAGTTCCGTTAATCGTTAAATACGCAGGAGTTGGCATATCTTATTCCTTCTAAATTAAGTTAAATAAAATAGTGTATAAACACATACACTACAATGAACATACAAATGCAAACCACATGCCATAAAAATAACCTATTGAATAATATATAATTATTCTAAATCAATCATAACAAAGTCTTATATTGACAATATAATCGACTTAATCCGAGCAACTTATTGCACACTTACGAAAAACATTGCGCAATAAAAATAAAAACTTAATAATCAATATATTAAAAACAAAAAATCACTATAAAAAGACATTAAGCTAATTTTTTGCACAACTTTATTAGAACCAATAAAAATAACGTTTTTTATGTGGTTGAAAAATATTTTTTAATTCTTGAGCAGTTATTAAACGTTCATTAGGTTTTATGGCCAAACCACAGTATAAAGCTGTCCATTGCTTTTTAGTCAAGTCCTTGGGTTTAAAGGGCTTAACCGTATACTTTGTCTTTTTATCAATATAGTAAGGATTTTGTCCCGTTAGCAATTCATAAATAATACAACTTAGGGCAAAAACATCTGTTTTGGTTGTTAATGAAATATCTTCTAATAATTCAGGTGCCGCATATTTTGGTGTCCAAGCATTAAAACGCTTACGTGATATTTTAGGCAAAATAGATAAATCACCAGACAACATTTGCCCAAGACCAAAATCAAACAAAACACACCCTTTTTGCGTTAACATAATATTACTTGGTTTTAAATCACCATGAACAATATTATGCTGATGACTATAATTGACTGCATCTATAATTTCCAGAAGCATTGGTGTTATTTTGGATAAACTTGTTCCCAGCGGATTCTCTACTAACCACTGATCAAGTGTCATTCCTTTTAAAAACTCAAGTGTTAAAAAAGCTCGTTCTGTTACTGCATCAATATCAAATTGAAATGGTCTAACAATATTAGGATGGTTCAAAGTCGCTAATAGCGCATACTCACTATAAAGTAAATAGCTAGCATCTGTAAAACCCGCAAACTCATCCTTGAACATTTTTAATGCAACATAAGGGAAAGGATGATTAAAGTGTGCAGCTAAACGGTCAAATGCTCGAAAAACAACCGCCATTCCTCCGACACCCAAGATCCTCTCCAACTGATAACGCCCTGCAACTACTTTGATAGGGGCACTAGAATTCATATCAGGAGAAGGAGAAGAGTTTTCAATACTATTTATAGACATAAATAACTTATCGGGACTCATGAGAAACAACAACAATAGCGGTTAAATTATCTTTAGCCTCTGTTGCCAATACATCCTGAAATAGTTGTTCAACAGCTAACTGAGGAGAAGGTTTGGTCATCGCTTGATACAACTGATCATAGCGAATATATTGATATATTCCATCGGAACACAATAAAAATTTATCACCCGAAATAATGTCCATCTCAACAATTTCTAAATGCAATTCATCATTTGCACCAATTGCTCGAGTTAACGCAAAACCTCCCTTTTGCTGTTGTGCCTCTTTTTCTGAAAAAGCTTGTTCATCTACTAACTCTTGCCATAATGCATGATCTTTAGTAACTTGATAAATATTATTTTTACGAAACAAATAACAACGGCTATCACCAGCCCAAATGCATGCCATACGATATTTATCAATCAGCAAGACAACAACCGTACTCCCCATCACAGTAGGGGGCTGGCCTTGAATAATGGTTTTATCTTGAGTAAATGCCTTGTTAACTTGACGTAATGCTGTTGTGACTTGTTTTATACGATCATTAAAATCATCTGCTAACTCAATATCAGCTAACGCTTCAACAACCATTCTGCTGGCTAACTCACCGTGCTCATGCCCCCCCATGCCATCAGCAACTACCCAGATCTTACGATCTGGGTAGTTAATAAATGCATCTTCATTTTTTTCTCTGACTTTACCACAATCAGTTCTAGCTGCACTTTTTACTAGCATGTTTACAAATTATCCCTTAATCCAAATGCGCGATACACTTTTACATCAAAAGGATTAGGTGAGCGCTGTGTTGATAGTAAATAATTTGCATATTTTCCATCCACATTCGTCTTCAAAATCATCACATCACGACCAGATGCATACGAAATCTCCATCTGATCAATGAATCTAAATAAAGACCAAGCACCAGGTTCTGTTTGATAAGAGGTCTTATTACCAGACAAATCTTCAAAACGCTCAGAAACGATACTTGTATCTGCATTTTCAGTAGGCCAAACAAGGCGAGTAGAGAGAATTGGACCATGTCGATACTCAAACTTTTGATTACCTATTTGTAAGACCACTTTACTCAACGTTGCCTCTAAGAAGTGTGGTTCTAATTTAAAGCTCACAGATGGATACTCAGGGCTATCACTAAACAGTCCCCCCTGAATCACACGTACAACTCTAAACTGTGCCAATGTTGCATTACTAATTGGAAGGCTACGCCCATCAATAGTTTTTACTTGATAATAACTACCATTTGTAGAAACAAATGGTTTTAAATTACTTTCATAAAAACTATCCATTACACCGCCGGGTTTGAAGAAACGTGTAAAGTCAGACATCGCCACATCAGTATCTGCTTTACCATTAAAAGGATAACGCCCCCGAATTGAACTGTTATAGAAGCTATAAACATTTGCTTTATAAGCCTGATTGATATAACTATAAGAACTTGCCAAAATCAAACGCCAATTATCATCAGCAATTTGCGTATACCACTTATCAAACGGTGTAGGTAGACGTTTAACAGCATTCTGGATAACCGATAACGTATCTTGTTGCCCCGCCATCCGTTCTTTAGCCCAGTCCAATGCTGCCTGTTCTGGCGCACTGTCCCGTGCCAATCCAGAGATTTTCTGGTTCAAATCATTTAATGCCTGCGATGCTACTGCATAGTCTGAACTCGGTGAGCCATCATCAAGCAACAATCGGTGGTAAGGCGTGAACATTTGTACCATACGCTTCTTACCCTGTTCAGGTACAGCCGCTGCTGCCAGCTTTTTCGCTCCATCAACACCTGCATTAATACCTTTAACTGCTGCTTTCTTGGTCGCCTGTTTTGCCATCTGCTTAACAGTACCATTTGTATTAATATCACCTGTTTTATCTTTCAGAACATCACCACTACTTTCATCTGACTCAGGAATAATACCTGGCAACTTGGTGTGTTCCTTAATTTCTCCAAGTAATAATAAGAATGGACTACTTGCGGACGTTAACCCTGTTAACTGAGAATCACTTTCTGAGAATGAGTTAACATTCGATAATTTCAGGCCAGAAATTGTACTACTCCATTGATCGGTATAATCAATAAAGTAAAGCTGTTCAACCTGAGCCATTAACTTTTGTATTTCAGCTGGAGAAAGCGTATTAGCATCGCCTAAAACCCAATTATTTTTAAGCGTTTTTGTAATATACTTTGAACCATTGGTTAAAAAATATTGTTGATAACCTTGCTTCGTAAAGAAACCAGGTATTTTTCTATCGGCCCCTTTGATTAAATAACCTTGGGAGCCAAGATGATCGGCTAACCGATACTCGGGTAAAATACTCGCTTCTTGCTTCATTGCATTGTAGACAAGATTAGCTAAAGGCTCATTACTTAATATACGCCTTGCTTGCGAAACAAGCTCATTATTAAGAGGGTAAATAAAGTCTAACGCGAGTAGTCTTGTTAAGTGCCCTTTTAAATCATTTTGTAGTTCTGTGTTACCTGGGTAAATATTTGCCCAATTATCCGTCATGACTGTTGATAAATAGGCCTTGTCTCTGTAATTAACATAATTAAGCATTAAGTAAGCACGTAAACTGGTTAATAACTTATCCCTATTGCCAAAATTACTTCTTATTTGTCCCTCTAACTGACGAGCAATAGCTGGTAACATTTGTTTTAGTAATTCTTTGTGATAAACAGCTAAAACGGTAGGCGTTGTCTCTTTACCTTGATACAAGCCTAATCTGTGAGTAATAGATAAATCATCATCTGCTGGAAAAACCTGAGAAGCAGAATAACCTGTATTCAATACAGATTTTAACTGTGATAACTCTCCATTAGGCAGTAATTGTTTTTGCTCTTCAACTAGCCTTCTGCCTAATTCGTCTGTCTCTTTAAGATACCCATTATTGACAGAAAAACTGTACCCCCAAAGAGCACCAACCCCTGCCAACGTGGCCAGTGATCCAATATAGATACTTCGTTGTCTCCACGTTAGACGCTTTCTTTCCGACTCATCCAGTGTTGCCAACTCAGACTCAGGAAAAATAACAGACGTAAATAATTGATAAAGAAAACGAGGTCTACCTTGTCGATACACGGGAAGTGTCTTACTCGAAAGTCCTAGATTTCTGCCAATTCTAACGGTATGCTCATCAAGATGTTCTATTGCATGAGGAGTGCTCATAAAATAGAATCCTCTTAAATGACTGGCTTCTTGGTAACGATTACCAGAAGTCGCTAGCTCAATAAATAAACTTAATTGTTCAGCAATTAAATTAAATTGATAAGGGAAATCTAGTATTTTTCCACGACGTTGGATATCTCGCTCTTGATGTAAATTACTGACTACTTGTTTATTTAAACGCTCTAACAATCTTTCAAACTCATAGTTTGTCATATCCGCTGTGATAACTTTTTGCTCTTTGGTAAAAGTCACCCCAAGAACCTGTGCGCTTTCTTCTTGTGAAAGATTATCAAAAAACTCATTAAATCCAATGATATGATCTGCTTTACTAAACAGCATATAAACAGGGCACTCAGTTCCAAGTCGCTGCTGAACATCATGCAATCGCGCTCTCGTTTGTCTAGCAATACGCTCTAAATTAATTTCATCGCGACTTAATAAGTCATCTACTGGAATATTAACTAAAACGCCGTTAATCGGACGATTTCTCTTGCGGCGACGCAATAAACCAAGTAACGTTAACCAACCAGCACTATCTACCTCTGCATTCTCCTGAGAAAAGTAACGACCTGAAGTATCAATAACAATACCATTTTCAGCAAAATACCATTCACAATAACGAGTACCCTCAATATTTTTAGTTAGACGCTGCTCAATTTGATTTAAAGGAAAATTTAATCCCGAAAAATCTAAAATACTGGTTTTTCCACTCGACTCAGGTCCTATCAGTAAATACCATGGTAAATCCTGTTTCCAGCCATGACTCCTACCTTTATAAATACTGGACTTTTTCAATACTTGCATTGCTTTTTTATACAAGGAAGTAACCGACTTACGCTCCTCATATATTTTTTCTTCGAGAATCTGCTTTTCTTGTGCTTGGTCGGATGTCAGCTTTTTCTTTTGTTTAACGGCTTCACGCCAACTAAGGAAAACAAGTAATAGTCCCCAGCATAAAATAATAATGCAAATGGTTACTAAACGAGAAGTTGTTGATTCCCAAGGCTTAGAATCAGCAAATCCAAAATAAGGGAATAAAAACCAAACCAGTAATGATAGGACTAATGCAATACACAGTGTCCACACCCATCTTTTTTTGAAAAAGATACCTAGTTTCTTAAAAAATCTTTTCATCAAAAAATCCTTTATCTCACCGTGTGTTGTTTTGAGTTTCTTTAGTTAATGTAGTTTCTAGGTTTTGATAAGGCACTAATGCATCTTGGCGCTCTTGCTTTAATACAAAGGCAAAACCACAATACATAATAACCAAGCAAATAACCGTAAAAATTACGACCATCCACCAAGGCACTAATCTAACTAATCCGCGGCGTTGTGTCTGTAAGCCTTGCCATTGTGGTGACAATGCTTTTGGTACATCACCTCGTAATTGCTTAATTTGGCGATACAAACTATCTCTAATAGCTTCCAACTCAAGTGTTCCACGATTAACAACGCGGTACTTACCCTCAAAGCCTAATGATAAGCAAACATAAATTAATTCAATAAGTGGCAAATACTTAACAGGATTACGCGTAATTTTATCTAATAGCTGGAAAACCTTTTCACCACCGAAAGTCTCGTTATGAAATGAGGCAAGCATACTGTATTTTGACCAAGTACTCTCAACACCCCAAGATGTACAAACCACAGCCTCGTCCAAAACTGTGCACATGACGTAACGAGCACTCATAACTTGGCTATTCTCAACACCGCTTTGCAAAGCAACACGTTCAAAACGCTTTATTGCATCGATATAATTATGTTGTAATGCATCTAAGTCTTCTGGTGGTGCATTATTACGTAGCCTAACAATCTCAGATAAGATATGAGCACCTGCCGAAATAAGTGGATTTAATCCTACAATATTTTCATCAACAGGCCTTAACCTTGCTGCAAAAACCATTTTATCATCCAATGCAGCATATTTTGTTGCATCAGGAATGTCTGTTAACAACGGTACAGAATCTGCTTGGCTTTCATTAAAGCGGCTACTAATAACCGTTTTATCATCTCTTTCCATATTTTCTTTCCGCCCTAATTACGAATAGCCCAAAACTTAAGCTCAAGATTATCAAATGTGCCCGATACGTGGAAAGCAAAGCCTCCTGAGCTTTCAAACTGTGCAAGATCATCTGAGCTTAACTCAAGCGCAAAATAAATTTTCCCTGAATGGAATGGTATCTGTCTCGGCGCTACAGGTAACGCTTTAATCTTAACACCAGGCAAATGAAGATTAACTAACTGCCTGATTCTCTCAACAGGACCACACTTCAAATAAGCAGGTAACTTGCTTCGTAAAAACTCAGGATCACAAGAGGCACTCGCCGCTAAAATAAATTTAGAATTACTCAACATACTATGATCATGCAAAGGTGATACTTGTATACCATAAGCTCGCTGCTGTAATAATAGCTCGATAGCATGTTGTTCCAAAACCATTGACAACACTTGACGAAGCCTTTCCATCAGTTTACGGTAGCAAAGTCCCTGATCGCTATGCATATAGTAATAATCCATACTGGGGCGTTTAGAATCACTGGCATAAGTAGCTAATTGACCATACAAACGAACCAACTCTTTATAGACGTCCTCAGGATGCGCTTTATCGGCTCGTAAGTAATGTCTTAACAAGGGTTCAACGCTGTTGATCAACTGCAACATCAATAAATCACCAACTTCAGCACTTTGCGTTTTACCACTGGCATTAATTCTTTCTGCTAGGCGATCACCACGATGGACAAGCATGCTAATAACTTCTTTTAATGAGGACAATAACACAGAAGATGCATGTAAGTTAAGGTATGTAGGTACATAATCAGCGTCTAAGACAATTGTTTTGTCAGAACTACAATCTAAAATATGACAAATCTTTAAAAAGACAAATGCACTGTTATTTTCTTCATCTCCCAAAATCAATCTGAAATCAGGCTGACAGCTATTAATAGTAATAATATTTGAATCAAGACTATTGGCATCAGCAACTTCAATTTCACGCATAATATAGCGTGCTAATACATCAGTCTGAGAAGCTTCTCTTACTTCAATATGATTATCTGTTGAGATTGGCAATGCTAAATAAACGGGTTGATTATTAGTATTAGGTGGAATATCCAGCGCTAAAGGCTCTAACTCTTTTCTGATATCAAAGAAAGATCCATCAGGTAAAACACCTTTAGCTTCATTGACAACAATTTTCCCCATATTTAAGTACTGAGGATCTATTTGCAAAGAAATAAATCCCCATGTATTACTTGATAGTAACTGCGTACGTATTGCTAGCTGTTGGCTATAATATCTATCGTTGTGTTGGAAATGTTGCGGTCTTAGCAACATCCCTTCCTGCCAAACTACTTTCTGAGTGCTCATAGCATTATATCCAATTATCTTTCATTCATTGGCAATGTTTCGTTAACTTTCAGTGCCCGCGGGTCAGTATTTTTATAAATACCATCACTGGTTAAAATCACATTGACATAAAGTTTTTCTTTAGGAACTGTTTTAACAATATAGCGCCAATCAGCTGATGATAAATCACGATACGCAGCAACAATACCTACATATTGACTTGTTTCAGCTACTCGATAGCGCAGATGTATCCGTTGACGAGGTGTCAACTCCATTTCTTCAACAGCCACCAAGTCTTCACCTAAGACATTTTTTGCATCATTGTATAAACTAAAAAAGTCTGCATTCATAAAATTAACTGCATTTTTTAATTCATAAATTCGAACCACTATAGGAGAAGGTCTTCCGCGTAGATCTGGATTCAAATAATCACTTCCATTAAGTCGAATATTCACTTTAGTAACATCAGAATATGGGTTCATCCAAGAACAGCCTGTTAATACTGCCATTATTAGCAACAAGCCTAATAATCTTAATTTTGCCATTTACTTATTCCTTAATTATCATTTAACGAAGCTAAAAGTCTTATCTGCTCTTCATAATAGGTGGTAAAATCTTTACTAAATAATCGATCACTCCACTCAGCGTCTTGTTGCAACAGGTTATGATAACGACAGTAAGTACGCCATTTCCAAGCACTGCCTTTAAGTACTCCGCTTTCACCACGTTGTTCAAAAGCAAGAACCAATTGCTCAGGAGAGAACTGGTGTATTACGCCTCGCACAGCCCCACGGCAAGCAGCTAGTAGCGCTACCTGATGAGCCTGTAAATCTCTAAACGCACGATTAATTGCCTGCTCAGGCGTTAGTTGACTTGGATTATGTTTCGTTAGCAAGTCGTTAATTGCACTTTCTGCGTCTGCTGTATAACGCAATGGATTATTTCCCGTGGCCTGTACAGTAGTAATCGGTAATCTTAATTCATTCTTTAACTCTGAACGTGTTCTTAAGCTTTGCTGAACACCAATAATACATTGCTTAAATAAGCGTGCCGTATGAATGGCTAATTTTTCCTTTTCAGCATCATCAAGTTTAGCCATATCAATGCCTAACTCAGCAGAAAATTTATTCCAAAAATCACTTGATAAATTAATAGTGGGTTGTACAGGCGCCTCAACAACAGGAATAGGAGTTGACTGTTTTACCTCAGGGATAACATCTTCAACAAGCTGTGGAATTTCTAAACTTTCAATATCCACTCTGGCATAATCTCTGCGTTGCTCTTCCCGTTGTTCACTACCTTTCATAAAATCAGCCAACTCATCCATGTCAACATATTGAAAAGGTTCTTGCTCAATTGCCTTAATAGGATCTAAATCCAAGAAAGCATCATCTGGAATAACAGACCCAGCATCAACAGGTTTTCCGACAACATTTTCAAAAACCTCAGGATCATAAACAAGACGCGCTCGAATATCAAAGTCACCCAAACAAAATACGGCGCCATGTTCAATTAAAAAAGGCTCCCCTGCCGGTAACTTCGAGCCTGTATTTTTTAAAACAGTACCATTACTGCTCACATCGGTAATATAAAACTGATTATTTTTAGTACTGATCATGGCATGATGACCCGACACATGACGTTTAGGATCAGGAATAATCCAATCACAATCAGGCGCACGCCCTATAATGCCACCCGCGCTTTTAAATTCCTTGATTTTTGTAATATTGTCAGCATATTGCTGATCACTAACAATTTCTAAAATAAGTTCCACGATAATTACCTTTATTTAACCTTGTTATCAATCACTAGTGGCGGCTGACCAATTTGTCTATATCTATCATCACTTGATTTATAATTACCTGAACAAGCACTTAGAAAAACACTTAATAACAATAATAAAATACCATTTTTGACAGTAACCATTGCTCCCACTTCCCTCTTACTAATTTGAAAACTCTTCTTTTGATATATTTAAACGCTGTATTTTATATACCAATGTTCGTCTCGAAATACCTAGCTGTTTCGCTGTTTTTGTTTGATTACCCTGATTTTCACGTAAACTTTTTACAAGGTGCTCACGCTCATAATCTGCAACACTATCCTTAAGTGTATTGTCTTTAGTCGTCAGCAGCCTATCAGGGTTAACATGCAAATGTTTCGCTTCTAGCTGCTCATTATCGGCTAATAAAATAGCACGCTCTAACAATCCTTTTAACTCTCTCACATTACCAGGAAACGAATAACTTAATAGTTTATCCATAAAGCACTGACTAATTATACTTTTTTTCCGGCCTAAAAACTGACAAGTATTATCAATAAAAAAATCAACCAACGCTAAAATATCATCTCCACGATTACGTAATGGTGGTAATTCGATAGGAAATTTGGCCAAACGATAATAAAGATCTTCTCTAAAATTCCCTTTTTTTATTTCATCCAACAAATTACGGTGTGTTGCTGCAATGATCCTTACATCTATTTTAAAGGTTTTATTACTGCCAAGCGGTCTTACTTCTCCCTCTTGTAAAACTCGCAGTAACTTCGCTTGCAATACAATAGGCATATCGCCGATTTCATCCAAAAACAACGTCCCACCATCAGCCTCTCTAAGTAATCCTAAATGGTCTTTATCTGCCCCTGTAAACGCTCCTTTACTGTAACCAAACAACTCACTCTCTAATAAGGTTTCTGGCATAGAGGCGCAATTTTGCACAACAAATGCCTTGTTTTTTCTTATGCTGTAATAATGAATTGCTTTAGCAACTAATTCTTTGCCTGTTCCTGTCTCACCTGTTATAAGAACAGTAAATGGTGTATGTAATACTTTGCTCATTAATGAATACACCGACTTCATTGCAGGGCTGTTACCTATTAAGCCGTAATGCTCTTTCGTAGCGATGTTTTCCTTATCCCTTTTTATTGGTAGTGAATCCTTTACTTGTAAGGCCATTAGGCGTGTATATTGAATAAATGTTAATCGATAAAAATCTTGCAATAACGTTGTTTTATCATCCCAACTAATTGCATCAAAACTAGCACAAACAAGCAAACCATTAATTTGTTGTTTATTTAATAGAGGTAAAACCAACAAACTGCGCCAGCTTTTGTTCTCCTGCGGGAGAAAATTAATCTCTAATGAAAAACTACTCACATCATTCGTAATAATAGGTTTATTTTGGGTCAAGCAGTACTGTAAAAGAGCATCGTGGTAATAATCATAGGAAATATCTTGTTTTAAGCACGTACTCCCTTCTTTACATTGTCCATAAAGATTTAACCGCGTTTTATCCTGATCTAACAAGTATAGCTGTACTAATGATGCTGATGTCACACAAGCAGCCGCAGACAGTGCACACTCTACAAGCGAATGTACACTGTTTGCCTCAATAAGAGATGCATAATAGTTAGCAGCTAGCTTATCCATCACGATTAATAAAACTCACAAGTCACAGTATTTTCAGCATCAACTACAATATTAACCCGCTTTAACTCCTCTTTTTTCGCCATCGCTTCTAATAAACGATCGGTAATATGCGGAATGATATACTGGTCTAATAATGCATCAATCAAGCGAGCGCCACTTTCACTATGCGTACAACGCTCGGCTAAAACGCCAACCAATGCAGAGTCATAAGTTAATTCTAATTTACGTTGCTGCATACGATTTGCTAAACGTCCTAGTTTTAATTCAATAAGTTCGTTTAATACGTCTCCATCTACTGGGTAATATGGTACAACTTTCATACGCCCCAAGAGCGCTGGCTTAAAGTGCTTACTTAATGTAGGCCTAATCGCTTCCTCCAATGTCTCTGGTGCTGGTCTTGCTCCTGCTTTGCATAATGTTGAGATAATATCACTGCCTAAATTAGAGGTCATAATGATTAAGGTATTTCTAAAGTTGATTTCTCTACCTTCACCATCGTTGGCAATACCTTTATCGAAAACTTGATAGAATAAGTTCATGACATCAGGATCAGCCTTTTCAACCTCATCTAAGAGGATAACTGAGTAAGGCTTTTGACGAACAGCTTCAGTCAACATTCCCCCCTCACCGTAGCCCACATATCCAGGAGGAGAACCAATTAAACGAGAAACAGTATGCTTCTCTTGGAACTCTGACATATTAATCACCGTTAAGAAACGATCGCCACCATACAATAAATCAGATAATGCCAATGCAGTTTCTGTTTTACCAACACCACTTGGTCCTACAAATAAGAACACCCCCACAGGTGTCTCTGGACGATTTAAGCCAGCAGCTGAAGTACGAATCGCTTTATCTAATGCTACAACAGCTTGCTCTTGCCCTCTCACTCTTTCCCGGAGTTCATTAGCAAAACTCATTACTTTAACATTATGCTCTTTCGCTAACTGTTCTACAGGAATACCCGTCCATCCACTAATAACTTCTGCAATAAGTCTTGGGCAAACTTCAAAACTAACCAAACGCTCTCTTTCTTGAGCCTCTTCTAACAATACGTGTATTCTGTTTAACTCTTTCTGTACTTGAGATAGCTGTTCGGTCACCTGCTCAGGCGTCACTTGTATAGTGAGTGTTTCAATAGACTCTTCAACAATAAGCTCACCCGTCTCTGTTATTTCTTCAACAGCTGTCTCAATCACTTCCGTAACAATCACATCATCACTTATTTGTAAGGATTCTTGCTCTAAGTCTTGCTTCGCTTTTTGTAACTGACTGTATTGTTTTCTTAAACCAATTAGCTGCTCAGCAAGGTCTTTTTGATATTCCCAACGCTCAACAAATTGCTCTAACTCTAACTTTGTGTCAACCAATGTCTGTTCTAATGTCGCTAATAACTCTTCATCTATTTTTAAGCCAGCTAAACTATCACGTTTTAATGCCTGATATTGTCTTTCATCAACAGCAATTTTCGTACGTAACTGCTCAACTTTTTCAGGTGCTGAAGCAAGGCTAATTTTTACACGTGCACTTGCTGTATCTAACACATCAACGGCCTTATCAGGTAATTGGCGACCGGCTAAGTATCTAGCTGAAAGTTCCGCAGCAGCGACAACGGCATCATCTCTTAAATAAATACCATGACTACGCTCATAAACATGAGCTAAACCTCGCAATATAGTAACGGCCTCCTCAATGGTAGGTTCATGGAGCTGTACGGCTTGAAAGCGGCGAGCTAGCGCTGCATCTTTTTCAAAATATTTTTTATATTCAGACCAAGTAGTTGCTGCAATTGTACAAAGCTCACCTCGTGCAAGCGCTGGCTTTAAAAGATTTGCAGCATCTGAACCGCCCGCATCACCACCAGAACCAATCATCATGTGTGCTTCATCAATGAATAATATGATGGGTTTAGGAGAAGCTTTTACCTCATCAATCAGACCTTTTAAACGACGCTCAAACTCACCTTTCATACTGGCGCCAGCTTGTAAAAGTCCCATGTCTAACGACAGTAACTCCATGCCTTTTAAGATTTCTGGTACATCACCTTCGGCTATACGAATAGCCAAACCTTCAACAACTGCTGTTTTACCAACACCTGCCTCACCTACAATGATGGGGTTGTTTTTGCGACGACGCGCCAAAATATCAATCATTTGTCGAATAGCATCATCACGACAAAGCACAGGGTCTAATTTATTCTCGCGAGCTTGTTGAGTAAAGTTATGGGTAAACTTCTTAATAAAAGACTCCACCCCCTCACGAATAACACTTGCAGAACCTGTCTGCTCAACTTGATCAGCCAACACATAATCACGCAAACGTGTTTCATCAATTTGTGACAATAATTTATAGTATTTTGTACCGACATAACGAAGATTATTACGCAACAAGGCTAAAATTAAAGCTGCTTGATCAATGTAGTTTCGTTCTAACTCTAAATTTGCAAGCAATAATGCATCTTGCATCCATTGCACCAACTCCACAGAGAAAACAGGGTTTTGTGTTTCATGTGACTCAGCACGAAGCTGTAGTACTGATAACAGCTCACCCAACTCTATCCCTGCATCTTGCACAGCTTTATTGATTAGACTATCTGGCGTACTTAACATGCTAAGTAGCATATCTTCAATTAAAACTTTATTGCCACCTCTAACAACACAAGCCTCTGCTGCTTTTTCAAGATCTTTGCGAGTCTGAGTATCTAACGCCTGAATTAATTGTTGCAAATCTATATTAATCATCAATAATCCTTTCTACATTTGATTTTTTAGTAAAATTTCGCCGTCGGCTCTTTCTTTACCAAGCCAACTTGTCCAACCAAGTAGACATTCACTGTTATTGCCTATTCTTAAATCTCGAATTTCATTCTTTAATAATTGCAATTTAATATCGTACTCCAACGGGTCCCTTAAGATAAAAC
>CAYNAM010000001.1:0-51807 GCA_964395065.1 uncultured Ventosimonas sp. | reverse complement strand
TTCATTGACCGTGGACGGGTTAAGAAAGTGTATGTGCAGTCCGCGGCAGATGCACGGATGACGCCAGAAGATTTCAAAAAATGGTATGTCAGAAATAATAAAGGGGAAATGGTTTCTTTAGATAATTTAATCAAATCCGATTGGATAATAGGATCTCCAAATCTACAGCGTTATAATGGTGTTCCTGCAGTTGAAATTGTCGGTAACCCTGCTAATGGTTATAGTTCTGGAGATGCTATGAAAGAGATGGCTCGATTAGTTGGTGAGTTGTCGCAGAAAGGCTTTGGTTTTTCATGGACAGGATTGTCTTATGAAGAGCAATTAGCCGGTTCTCAACAAATGGCTCTCTTTATATTGTCTGCAATTGTTGTTTTCCTTTGTTTGGCAGCGCTTTATGAGAGTTGGGCTATTCCCTTTGCTGTGATTTTAGTCGCACCGCTTGGAATTATAGGTGTTGTAGTTGCAACCCATTTACGTGGGCTAACCAACGATGTATTCTTTAAAGTAGGTTTGTTAACAACGATAGGGTTAGTTTCTAAAAATGCTATTTTAATTATTGAGTTTGCTCAAGCTTTCCATGAGGAAGGCAAAAGTTTAGTTGATTCAGCTTTAGAGGCTTGTCGTATGCGGATACGTCCAATTATTATGACTTCTTTAGCTTTTATTTTAGGTGTTGTTCCCTTATCTCTTGCAAGTGGAGCTGGAGCGGGTAGTGCTCACTCTATAGGTACTGGGGTTGTGGGAGGTATGTTGTCTTCAACTGTTTTAGCTATTTTCTGGATTCCTTTATTTTATGTAGTTGTTAGCTCGTTATTTAAGATAAAAACACATAAAGAAAAAGAACAGGCTCGAGCTGAACAAGAGGCTACGAAAGGTTAATGAATATGAATAAATCACTCTTATCAATAATGATAATGACGGTTACATTGACAGGCTGTACGCTAATGCCTAATTATCAACGGCCAGACCTGCCTGTACAAAATACTTGGCCTACAGGTGAGGCGTATCCTAAAGGGCAGCAAGGCCAATATGTAAGTTTAGGTTGGCGTGATTTTTTTGCAGATAAAGATCTACAGTCATTGATAGAAATGGCTATTACTAATAACAAAGATTTACGTGTTGCGGCACTCAATGTTGCAGCTTATGAGGCTCAGTATCGTATCCAACGTTCAGAGCTATTCCCTAGCCTTGGCGCAAATGGAACAGGGTCTCGTCAGCATGTGCCAGCAGACGTTTCCTCAACAGGTAGGTCAAGAGTTAATAGCTCATGGGGAGTAACACTCGGTGTTACTTCGTATGAGCTTGATTTCTTTGGTCGTATTCGTAGCCTAAATGAAGCTGCATTGCAGCAGTATTTATCAACTCAGGAGGCTCAACGCAATACACAGATTTCGTTAATAGCGAGTGTAGCTAATGCATGGTTAACTCTGCAAGCAGATAGAGCATTATTAAAGTTAACCGAAGAGACCTTACAAAACTATCAATATAATTATGATCTTGTAAAGCGTAGTAATGAGGTTGGGGTTGCTTCGAGTTTAGACTTGGCACAGGCAAGGACGACGGTAGAGGGAGCAAAGGTTAATTTAGCAACCTACAAGCGCCAAGTCGCTCAAGACTTAAATTTATTAGCACTTTTATTGGGAACAAATTTACCAGCTGAGTTTGCCAATAAAAAAGAGAGTAACTTTGATTTACAGTATTTAAAAGAAATTCCTGCGGGCTTACCATCTGATCTATTGGCTAATCGTCCAGATATTATTTCAGCGGAGCATCAGTTAATGGCTGCCAATGCCAACATTGGCGCAGCACGTGCAGCATTTTTCCCTAGTATTTCATTAACCAGCAATGTGGGAACGATGAGCCCAAGTTTCTCTAACTTGTTTAGTGCAGGTCAAGGATCTTGGTTATTCCAACCCACTATTAATTTACCTATTTTTACAGCGGGTCGTTTAAAGGGTAATTTAGATTACGCGACGCTACAAAAAGATATTAATGTAGCAACTTACGAGAAGACAATTCAAACAGCATTTAAAGAGGTTGCTGATGGTTTAGCCAGCCGTGAAACCTATAGAGAACAAGTTGTTTCTCAAGGTAATTTTGTAGAGGCTAACCAAGTATACTATGACTTAGCAGATCAACGTTATCAGGCAGGTATTGATAGCTATATGACGCTATTGGATGCGCAACGACAACTGTTTAGCTCGCAACAAAGCCTAATCAGTGTGCGTTTAGCGCAGTTGACCAGTGAGGTGAGTCTTTATAAAGCATTAGGTGGTGGTTGGCAAGAAACAACCAAAGAGTCTTCAAATGCTAAAAATATACCGATTACAACACCAAAGTCGATAGATACAAAAAGTAAAATAATTAAAAGAAGTTAATAAAAAAGCCCTCTTTAAAAGAGGGCTTTTTCTTTGAATGGTATTACTAGCTAACGCTCGCAAAAGCTTTAGCAACGTAGCCGACATTATTTTCTGTTAAACCAGAGACACACATACGCCCACTGTCAAGAATATAGACGCCAAAGTCTTTACGCAAAGCCATTGCCTGTTCTTTAGAGAAGCCAGTATAGCTAAACATACCTCTTTGTTGGAGGTAGTGACTTGTACTGGTAATGTTGAGTGCTTGTAGCTTTTCAACCAGTAAATGACGCATTGTTAGGATGCGTAAACGCATTTGTTGTAAATCTAATAGCCATGTGTCTGTGAGCTGTTTATTATTTAGAACGTGAGCAACGATGGCCGCCCCTGGTTCAGGAGGGCTTGAGTAGTTACGACGAACCGTTGCTTTTAATTGACCCAGTACTCGTTCTGCTGTTTCTTGGTTTTTACAAACAACACTAAGGGCACCAATACGATCACCGTAGAGTGAAAATATTTTGGAAAATGAGTTGGAAACAAATAAAGATAACCCCGCTTTAGCCATTGCACGAATAGCATAGGCATCTTCGTTTAACCCTTCTGCAAATCCTTGGTAAGCGATATCTAAGAATGGGATTAATTGGCGTTCTTGCAGTACAGGAATCAACGTATCCCACTGCTGGTTTGTTAGGTCGGCTCCCGTGGGGTTGTGACAACACGGGTGTAATAGAATAATATCAAGAGGAGACGCCTGCTTAAGTTGATTAAGCATTCTCTCAAAGTCAACGCTTAATGTTTGGTCATTAAAGTAACTATAAGTTTTTACGTTAAAACCAGCACCACCAAAAATAGCTTTATGATTTTCCCACGTGGGGTCACTTACCCATACGGTCGCACTAGGGTAGTATCTTTTTAAAAAGTCAGCCCCAATTTTTAACGCACCTGACCCGCCTAATGTTTGAATGATAGAAACTCGATTTTCTTTTAGACAAGGGTGATCCGCGCCAAATAATAGTGGTAAAACAGCAGAGCGGTATTCAGCTAAACCTTCCATTGGTAAATAAAGCGTTGGCTCTTTTAGTTCGTTGGGTTGTATGGCTGCGAGTGCTTGCTTAACGGATGGAAGCTGTGGAACTTGCCCTTGTTCATTATAATATAAGCCTATACTGAGATTAACTTTTTCTTTTTTAGTGTCATGACGAAACTGTTCCACTAAGGAGAAAATAGGGTCACCAGCATAAGCATCTACTTGTTCAAACATGAATGATCTCCTACTATTTTTTTAGCGCTTATTTAACGTTGTTCTTTGCGAAAAGCTCGTTGTATTTCCCTATTAGCATCTTTCTCTTTTTCTGTATGGCGCTTGTCAAAGTCTTTTTTACCTTTAACGAGTGCGATTTCACATTTAACAAGATGTTTTTTCCAATAGAGCGATAATGCAATACAGGTGTAACCTTTTTGTTGCACAGAGCCAAATAGTTTACTAAGCTCTCTTTTATGCAGTAAAAGTTTACGTGTCCGATCAGGATCAGCCACAACGTGCGTACTAATTGTTTGTAAAGGTAAAATATGACAACCTAAAAGCCATGCTTCACCATCTTTTAACAATATATAGCTGTCCGTTAGTTGGGCTTTTCCTGCCCTAAGGCTTTTAACTTCCCAACCTGTTAAGGAAAGCCCTGCCTCAAAGCGCTCTTCGATAAAATAATCATGAAAAGCCTTTTTATTTTGAGCAATATTGCCCGGAGAAAGTTTCTTTTTTTTAGCCATAATAAAATATATTTATCATTAATAGTCATTGGTATCTGGCTATAGTATAGCGCATTTCAAGGGCAGTGCTGTATTTAAAAGTAATTATTCCTTAGGCCGACCAAAAGCTGACTTTTTCTTTTAAGTCAGGACGTTTGCGGTCTTCACAAGGTTCTGTGGCCGATCCTATAAAGATAACACCGGCAACCTCTTCATTATCTTTGATTCCAACTGTTTGTTTAGTTTGTTCGCTGTAAGCAAGCCAACCCGTAATCCAATTAGCAGCGTAGCCATAAGCATTGACTGCCCAAAGGATATTCATGCATACAGCGCCAGCGGATAAAAGTTGCTCATTGGCTGGAATATGCGATTGTTTATCAATGGTACTGATGACATAAACAATGATGGGGGCATCAACAATTGTTTTGGTAATAATTTGATTAAGTTTTTCTTGCTGTTTAGGGGTGAGGGTATGTTTTTCAATGGCAAAGTTTTTTGCTAGTTTTTCTGCGAGGTCCTTTTTTGCTTCGCCCTCAACAACCATTAAGCGCCAAGGCTCCATTTTTCCATGATCGGGTGTTCTTAAACCAATAGTTAGAATGTTCGTTAGTTCTTCGGGGGTTGGGCCAGGTGACGTAATATTAGGGGTTGGTGTTGAGCGTCTTGTTGTTAGAAACTGTAATAGTTTTTGTTTATCTGTTGCAGACATTATTGTTTATCTCTTTTTTACCATAAAATATTACTTAATCACTATTTTTAGATAAGTGCAAATAAAAATTATTAAGCTGTGTTAATAGTGTTTATTTATTATAAGAATTTATAACATCTATCAAGTATTATGCACCATTTGCCATGATCTTGAGTTAAACTATGGTTCTTTTAATGATGTTAATTAGAGAATCTATTTATGTCTAAGTCTACAACGCCTTTAGTTTTAGTTATTCTTGATGGATTTGGTCATCGAGAAGAGACTAAATATAACGCTATTCTGGCAGCAAATACGCCTAATTATAATAATTTATTAGCGACTATGCCTCATGGGCTTATTTCTGGTTCTGGTTTAGATGTGGGGTTGCCTGATGGGCAGATGGGTAATTCAGAAGTCGGGCATATGAATCTTGGTGCTGGGCGTGTCGTTTATCAAGATTTAACACGCATCACCAAAGCTATTGAAACCGGTGAGTTTTTTAAGAATACGGTGTTGTGCCATGTGATAGACCAAGCGATAACCAAACATAAAGCCATTCATATCATGGGCTTGCTTTCTGCGGGTGGAGTGCATAGCCATGAAGACCATATTTTAAAAATGGTTGAAATGGCGGCTAAGCAAGGTGCTGAACATATCTACGTGCATGCTTTTTTAGATGGTCGTGATACACCCCCTAAAAGTGCTGAGAGCTCTATTATTAAGTTAAATGATTGTTTAGCCAAGTTAGGAAAAGGACGTATTGCGACTATGATTGGCCGCTATTATGCGATGGACAGGGATAACCGTTGGGAGCGTGTACAAGCTGCTTATGATTTAATTGTTGATCATAAGGCAGATTATATTGCTGAAGATGCAGTATCAGCTCTACAAGCTGCGTATGAGCGTGGAGAGAGTGATGAGTTTGTAAAAGCAACCCGTATCGGTGATATAGCACCTGTTGAGGATGGCGATGCCGTTATCTTTATGAATTTTCGAGCGGATCGTGCGCGTCAGTTAACACGTGCTTTTGTTGAGAAAGATTTTAATGGCTTTGTAAGATCACGCGTTCCTGACTTGGCAGGTTTTGTGATGTTGACGCAGTATGCAGCAACGATTGAAACCAGCTGTGCTTTCCCACCAAGTAGTTTGAAGAATGGCTTGGGTGAGTATTTGGCTAAACAAGGTAAAAAACAGCTACGTATAGCAGAAACAGAAAAGTATGCTCATGTTACTTTCTTTTTCTCAGGTGGTCGTGAAGAGCCTTATGACGGGGAGGATCGTATTTTAATCCCTTCACCTAAAGTCCCAACCTATGACTTAAAACCAGAAATGAGTGCTCATGAAGTGACGGATAAAATCGTAGAAGCAATAGAGCAAAAACGATATGATGTCATTGTGGTTAATTATGCCAATGGTGACATGGTGGGGCATACAGGCGTATTTAGCGCTGCGGTAAAAGCAGTAGAAACCTTAGATCATTGCTTAGGGCGTATCATCAATGCATTGAAAGATGTCGGTGGCGAGGCATTGATTACAGCAGACCATGGTAATGTTGAAAAAATGCAGGACGATAAGACAGGACAAGCTCATACAGCTCATACGTGTGAACTTGTTCCTTTTATTTATGTCGGCGATCGTAAGCTACATATTAGACAAAATGGTGTATTAGCCGATGTGGCACCCACCATGCTTAATTTGTTAGGAATGACGATACCTGAAGAAATGTCTGGTAAGAGTCTCGTTGTTTTTGAGTAGTTAAATTAAAGAGCGGCTAAAGCATTTTTTATTGTGTGCGTCTACTTTAGTCGCTTTATACTAACTGTTAAAATATTCTTTTTTTGAGGCTATCTTTCATTAATATGCAACGTTTTTTTGGGCTACTTCTTTTTTCTGTTTTTATTGCTTCTCCGCTAGTTATCGCAGACGAGCGGCGCGATACGTTGCATCAAATAGAAATGGCGAAGCAAGAGGTTGTTGAGCTAGAAAAAGTATTGTCTCAGTTAAAAGTACAACGTGGCGCCTCACAAAAAGAGCTACGTAAGACAGAAACAGAGATTGCTAATCTTGAAAAAAAAATAGCAACATTAAAAAAAGAACAGGCTGAAACAGTATCAAAATTAGCTTGGTTAACTGAAGAGCAACAAAAAACAGAATTAAAGCGCACAGAGCAAGAGCAAATTTTTGCTACTCAAGCAAAGGCAGCCTATGAAGGTGGGCAACAAGAGTATTTAAAGTTATTATTAAACCAGCAAGAGCCTGAAAAGGTATCCAGAATGTTGGTTTATTATGATTATTTAAGCCAAGCACGACTAATACAGCTAAGCGAGTTTAAAGAGACGATTAAACAGTTAAAAGATATTGAAATTGAAATGCAACAGTATCGTGCTCAATTAGACTCTCAAAATGAAGAGCTACAAACGCAACACAACCAGTTAGCAGCACTTCGAAAAAAATACCGTCTTGTTTTGGCCAGTCTTAATAAGCAAATTACCGATAAAGGTAATCGTTTAGCTCAACGAGAAAAAGATCAGGTAGAGTTAAATAAACTGTTAAGGGCGATCGATTCTACATTAGAAAGACAGGCCAGAGAGCGATCGTTAACACAATTACCATCCACTGCTAACGCTAATAAAAATCAAAATGGGGTTGTTGTTGCTAATAATCTTGGATATACAGGTAGTTTTGCAAAGGCCAAAGGTAAATTATCATGGCCTTTGAGTGGTAAGATTATTGCTAGCTATGGCTCAACGCGTGGGGGCGATGAACGTAGCAAATGGGATGGTGTATTAATTGCCGCTAACCGAGGGGCGACAGTAAAAGCTATTCATGAAGGACGCATTGTATATTCTGATTGGCTTAGAGGTACGGGTTGGTTAATTATCATCGACCATGGTCAAGGTTATTACAGTCTCTATGGGCACAATCAATCGTTATTAAAAAAAGTTGGCACTACAGTGAAAGCGGGTGAAAGTATAGCAACGGCTGGTAACAGCGGTGGTAGTAATGAGGTCGCTTTGTATTTCTCTATTAGAAAGCAGGGCCAAACAGTTGACCCTACCTTATGGTGTCGCTGATCGCGTATAGATTTTATTTTGGAATAGGTATGCTAATAAAACAACGTATTATATCTTTGATATTCTGTTCTATATTATGTTCATTTTCAGGCCAAGCAGTGCTTGCTCAAGCGGTGATGGATTCGAAAAATAGTGACCAAATGGCAACGTTGCCACTTGATGAGTTACGAACGTTTGTCGAGGTATTTGAGCGAATTAAATCGGCCTATGTTGAGCCAATAGATGATAAAACATTAATGAATAATGCCATCAAGGGTATGGTGAGTAATTTAGACCCCCATTCGGCTTATTTAGATAATAAGATGTACAATAATTTAGAGGAAATGGCGACAGGCCAGTTTGGCGGGTTGGGAATAGAAATAGAGCAAAGTGATGGCTTTATTAAAATAGTTGCTCCCATTGATGATTCTCCGGCGGCTGAAGCAGGTATACAGTCGGGAGATCTTATTGTCAAAATTAACGATACCCCTACAAAAGATATGTCATTGAATGACGCATCCATCAGTATGCAAGGTAAAGTAGGTGAAAAAATCAAATTGACGCTTGTTCGGGGAACAAAAAAGCCTTTTGTTGTAACGCTAACACGCGCCAAAATACAAATGAAGAGTGTCAAAGCCCAGTTGGTAGAAAAAGGCTATGGTTATATCAGAATCTCTCAGTTTCAAACTAACACAGGGAAAGAAGTTAATAAGGCATTATCACAACTAGTTAAACAAAATAAAGGGCCTTTAAAAGGCGTTGTATTGGATTTAAGAGATAATCCTGGTGGTGTATTACAAGCTGCTATTGATACGGTTGATCAGTTTGTCGATAAAGGGCTTGTTGTTTACACCAAAGGGCGACTTCCTAATTCTGAATTACATTTTTATACCAATATTGGTGATCCTAGCAATGGAGTTCCGTTGGTTGTATTGGTGAATAACGGCAGTGCCTCTGCCTCTGAAATAGTCGCTGGTGCATTGCAAGATTTAAATCGTGCGGTGATTATGGGAACTCGAAGTTTTGGCAAAGGGTCTGTACAAACAATATTACCAGTTAATAAAAAAGAAGCGTTGAAGCTGACGACTGCACTCTACTACACACCCAATGGTCGCTCAATACAAGCGTTAGGTATTGAGCCTGATATTGTCGTTTCACAAGCTACCGTGTCACAGGCTAAACCTAGCTTTGAGGTAAGGGAAGCTGATTTACAGAATCACCTTAATAATGCTAGAAAAGGTATGACCTCGAATACTAATGACGCTGATAGTTTACAAATTAAAGATTATCAATTAAACCAAGCGATTTCATTATTAAAAGGTTTAAGTGTTGTGTCTAAATCAGACGTTAGCAAAAAAGGTTAGTAGATTACGATGAGTAAAATCACTACGATAGAATCAAAAGTTTGTGTAGCAGGTGTTGATCTTAATGGGTTGATGCAAGTATTAAGTAAACATCTTTATTCAACACCCATGGTTGCTTTAAGAGAGCTTGTGCAAAATGCACATGATTCTATTGTGCGTCGCCGTATTGAACAACCTAGTTGGTTGGATAAAGGCCGGATTACGGTGATTGGTGATCGGCAGAATAGGCAAGTTAGAATCATTGATACAGGCGCAGGTTTGACAGAGTATGAGATACATACTTTTTTAGCCACTGTTGGTGTTGGGTATACAAGACAGCTTCGTCAGCAGGATGATGAAACAGGCTTAATAGGGATGTTCGGTTTAGGTTTTTTATCTGCTTTCGTGTTGGCTAAACACGTAACGCTTATTACAACATCTTATCAATCTATTGAGCAGACGTGGTGTTATCGCTCAGTAAATGCGGAGCAGTATACGGTAACTGCTACTGAGCCAAGGCATGTTGTGGGTACGGAAATTATTTTAGATTTAAAGGATGAGTTTCTTTTTCTTAGTACTCAAGAGTCGCTCAACCAAATTTTGGGCCGTTACTGTATATTGCTAAATGAGCCTATTTATATCAATGATGCGAACGATGCTATTAATCCAGAGCCGCCGCCTTGGCGTAAAAAGAGCGAAGATATAGTTACTCATCCACTGCAAGAGCAACGTAAATGTTTAACGTTTGCTACGAGATTTGAACGAAATTTTGAACCTATTTGTACCTTTCCTGTGATCCCTGATGGGCAAGCAGATGTTATTGGTATGCTTTGGGTTCAGGATGGCGCAACTTATGGTACGAGTGATAATAGAAATTTATCTGTTTTTTTACGTGGAATGCTGTTAGATGATGATGCTCGTGATTTGTTACCTTCATGGGCGGGTTTTATTGGTGGAGTGATTGAGTCCAATCGTTTAGTGCCGACGGCAAGTCGAGAGAACTTACAAAAAGATGCTAGTTATTATGCTGTTCAGCATGCACTCAATGAGTCATTAATTAATGGTTTAGCTACCGTTGCGACTAAACAACCTGAAGTTTGGCGGCGAATCTTAAAGCGCCATAATGAAGCCTTATTAGGTGCTTCATTATGCGATGAGCGTTTATTCCAATTACTGATGGATACGATTAAGATTCCAACTTCTCAGGGGGATTTAACGGCACAGGCATTGGTATCCAATCATGCTATTCATGTTATGTTAGGCAGTCATGGCGGTTTTGAAGATACGCTATTCCGAGCGCTACAGGTTCCTGTTGCATTAGGTGATCGGTATGCGGTTGTTCCATTTTTACGCCGTTATACACAAGCAAAAAAATATAGGCTCATTGAGTTAGGAACAGAGAAAGGGAATCAGCACTTATTTTCTCTTGTCGATTTG
Source organism: uncultured Ventosimonas sp. (assembly GCA_964395065.1). Classification (GTDB taxonomy): domain Bacteria; phylum Pseudomonadota; class Gammaproteobacteria; order Pseudomonadales; family Pseudomonadaceae; genus Entomomonas. Next base: position 41,180 of record CAYNAM010000001.1, on the reverse strand, counting down.
CCCGCTAATGATGTTGAGTGGTTGACTAATGCATTAGCGGACAGCGAAGAGATCGTTATTGCGAGGTTTATGCCGGTAGAGCTTCCTTTTGTCGTTGTTATTGACCGCGAAGCTGAACTTAAACAACGTTTAGAAGAGGATGAGGCGGATAAGAAAATATCTCAAGCCGCGTTGCGTTTAGCTCGTCAATTTACATCACAAATTAAAAAAACGTCGATGGTGAAGTTGTACATTAATTTAAATAATCAGGCTATTGTGGAGCTCGTAGAGGCTTTTCATGCTAATAGTCCACAAGTAGATGGGGCTATTAAGTTATTGAGATCTTTGAAAGTTATTATGTCTGGTCGTGATAATCAAAATCAAGCACTCAATTTAAATCAGGCGTTGACTGACTTCACTCAAGCAGTACAAATTATATTGAAACTTTCATGATGGGAATATGACATGGATATTTGGGATTGGGTTTTTCGCCTAGAGAATGATTTAGAAGAAGCAGGTCATGAGCATGCGAGTAAACTTATAGAGCAGCTGACAACTGAAATTTTGGAAATGAATATTGGTAAGGCGGAGGCTTTAATTCCAGAGGCCATTGCTTTGAGTCGTAGTTTGAAAAATCCTTGGCTTGAGGTTTTTTTCCGTCATTGGGAGATGCGTAATCGTATTGGTAATAAGTCGGAGGGTGAGTCTGTTTTACCTGACGTTGTTTCATTATTTGAGTTTGCTCATCGTGAGGAAACCATTACTTGCCCTCAAACAGTTTGTGTAACACAAGACTTATCAGCCTGTTATGCCAATATTGATGGCCCTGCTTGGGTTGAGGAGCGTAAAGCGGTTTGTAATGAAACTTTTGAGCGAATTGATCCTTCATGGAGCTGTTTTCATTGTTTATCTTGTGAATATGCTGATGCTTTATTGGATGAGGGAAAGCCTGAAGAAGCGCTAGATTATTTAAAAGTTCAAGGTGATAAGATTACAGCCATTGGAGAGGAGGTTAGTGAAGCTATACGTACTTTTGAAGTACACGCTTTATTGCGATTAAATCAACCTGAAAAAGCATTGGCGATCCTTGAAAAATGTGAGGCAGAAATAGATGGCTATGATTGGCCTGTCAGTAAACAAGATAGACACATTTTAAAAGCACATACCTTGGCTTTATTAGGGCGAGTGGATGAGTCTTGGGAAATATTGCCTGCATGGAGTGGCGTTGCACCTCGTTATTACCTAAGTTGGGTGCGTGCAGTTAATGCGTTATTAGATAAAGAGCCTGAAAAAAATTCATGGTCACTGGGGAGTGCAATACAAGCCGTTCTAACACATTTTGTAGAGGTTGGTGCTCATCGTCGTTGTATTGAGGTTGCTGAAGTACAAGTTAAGCTTGCATTGGCGCGTGGCAGTGTATGGACAGCAAAAAAAGCCTTAGCGATTGCCAATGAGACACTTCCTAAGCTGAGAGCTCCTTTGGGTGCGGATAAGCTATTGGCGAAATTATCAGCAGAGATTGAGAGTCATTCTGCACAAGTCTCGTTACCTGTGCCTGCAGAAGAGTTGTTAACATGGTTGAGTGATAGAGCAAGCCAAAATGAAGAAGCTGGACGTAATCCTGAGCAAGAGCTTGAGTTTTTGATGCTTGCTGTTCAGGAACGTCCAAATGATGAGCAATTAGTTGATATTACAGTGTCAGCACTGCAAGCGTGCTCGGCAATTAAAGAGGCAGAAGCGCTGTTATGGCAATATATCAGTAATAACCACGAGCAAGAGTCTGCACTGGCTTATCAATTATTAAGTTTATTAGTTAGAGGTGGTCGACTATCAGAAATTGACCGATTGGCTAATTATTATATTCATACTCAGCCTGTTATTGCCTTATGGTGTAAGATTCAGAAGGCTTATAATGAAAACAATTATGATGAAGCGAAAGCTCTGTGTTTAGACATGTATGATATGGCTCCTGACTATTTAGGGGCTCCTCGTGTATTAGTAGCCATAGCTGTTCAACAAGATGATTTTGCAGAAGCAGAAAAATGGCAACAAATCATTGTTGAAAAAACAGATGACTCAACATCAGATAGTTGGGACTTATTGACCTATAGTTGTGCTAATCAAAACTGGACTTTGGCGAGGAATATAGCACGGCAGCTAGAGATAACTCTTGAATCAACAGAGGGGGTTATTAAGGAGAACTGGGGTTGGATACGCATTGAAGTTGTTGAGGAAAATGAAAAAATAGAGTATTTGGCAAGATGTACGGGCCCTGTAACAGCAGTAATTAAAGAGCCTGCACACCCCGCAAAACAACAACGTGTCGATGATGAAGTGGTGTTTGATGCAGCACAGCTGGCTCCTGTACCAGAAGATGAGGAGGAGCGTAAGTATTTTATTCCTCTTTATCGTATGGTGAAAACGCTAAAACAAGGTGATTTTGGACGAACATGGTTTGTTGATGGTGTTTATCCTGGTGAGGAGACGTTTAAGGCTTTTGAAAACATCATCGATTCTAAAGGGTGGCGAATTTGGGTTAACAGCAATCAAAACTATCAGGTAACGGATCAGTTTGATTTAGATGAAACTCCACTGCCTGCGATATTTTTCTCCATTACCGCACCTAAAATTGTTTCTCCTATAGAAATTCACCAGTTATTAGAAGAGGTAACAAGTGATTGGGCTCATCCTGTGCATTGGCTGCGTTTGGTTGAGGAGGTGAGAGGCCCCATTGAGGAGCATCAAGAGATAGTAAGTCGTTATGGATTATAAATGGCCTTTAGGCGTAACAGCATGGATAACGCTTTATTTCTGGGTTTCTTTGTAGTTAAATATTTACAATTACCGCAGCAGCATAGAGGAATAAAATGTTAGATTATGAAATGATACGCACTTTTATTACTGTTGCGGAGTGTAAAAGTTTTTCGCGTGCGGCTAAAGTTCTTCACAGGACGTCTGCCGCGATTAGCTACCGAATTAAGTTACTTGAAGAAAATGTAGGCGTTTTATTATTTAATCGCAGCACTCGAAGTATAGAATTAACGCCTGCTGGTGAGTATTTGTTTACACGTTACCAGCAGTTGAAAGATTGGGTTGATACAATTCCTGAAGAGCTCCAACAAGTTTGTTCTGGTGTTGAGCAGAATGTAAATATCGTTATTAATAATTTGCTGTATGATAGTACAGCTGTTGCGAATTTGTTAGTTAATTTATCTACAAAATTTCCATTTACCCATTTTCATATTTCTCGCCATGTTTATATGGGTGTGTGGGATGCAATGATTAGTGAGGATTACCATTTTGCTATTGGGGTAACGGGTACAGAATCTTTAGTTAATGATATCAGTGTTCATTTTCTAGGTGATATTAACTGGATATTTGTTGTTTCAGCCCATCATCCTTTAGCCAGTGTTGAGGGTATTTTGCGTGAGGATCAGTTGCGGCCTTATCCCGCGATTAATGTTGATGATACTGCCCATCATTTACCCAAGCGTACCGCGTGGTTATTGACAAGACAACATGAGATTAAAGTACCTGATCTACATACTAAATTAGAATGTCATTTAAATGGTATTGGTGTTGGTTTTTTGCCTAGAAATTTATGTCAACCTTATATTGATTCAGGCCGATTGATTCCTAAGAAAGTTTATAGAGCAAGGCATGGATCACCTTTATCATTGGCTTGGAATGACAGTAGAAAAGGTCCTGTGGTTGACTATTTAATAAACTTATTTAAGTCAGAAAATACAGCAGTTAAGTATTTTCTAAATGCTGTAAGTTAATTGATATGAAAAAGGGTAGTCGAATACTTTGACTACCCTTTTAATGGATTAAGAGGCTTTTGACTCTTGTTTAATCATCAATGTAGCAATCATTCCTACACCGATTAATGCTGCTGCAACATAAAAGCTTAGATCATAACTACCCGTTGTATCTTTAATCCAACCAGTAACAACAGGGGCTAAAATAGAACCAATCATCCCTAAACAATTATAAACACCAAATGAAGTACTTAGTGTATTAGGGGGTGCGCTATTAGCTACAATAGCAACAAGTACAGGGTTAGTACTGATTTTGCCGACTATGCCATAAGTAATAAGCGCAATAACTAAAACTGTAATAGAGCTACTTAAGGGAACAGCTAATACGGCAATAAGCGAAATAGGCAGCATAATTAATAGAACAGGTTTTTGTGAGCCTAGTCTATCACATACCCAACTAAAGAATAATGATCCCGGAATTGCAAACCAAGGTACCAGTGAGGCAATAGTGGCTATGTTATTTCCTTTGATTCCTCTGGCTTCTTCTAAATAAGCAGGTAACCAAGTGACCAGTACAAAGAAGCCAAACATTACTGAGAAAATAATGATATAGCACATATTAATATTACGGTTACAGAAAAGTTGCTTAAAACTAATTTTTTCTTTAGGTGTACTCGCAGTTGTACTATTGGTTGTGCTAGGGCGAGATTTAATAATCCACCACATTAATAAGCCGATAATGATGGTAATAACACCAATAATATAAAAGGGTGTATGCCAGTTATAGCCATTTTCAAGTGATGAGGTTGAGATAAAATAACCAAATGATAGACCAAACGCCATTCCACTATTAATGATGGCACTACCAAGCGTTAAGTGTTTCTTTGGTATAGCCTCTGAGGAGAGGCCATATTGAGGTCCATAGAAGAAGCCTTGAAAAATACCAACTAATATCCACATAAACATGAACATAGTATAAGTTGACATGGTTCCTGAGATGATTGTAAAGGCACCGAACCCTATTACTCCAGTAACTAGAACGAGCTTTTTGCCTAGGATATCACCAATAAGACCTGAAGGTGCGTTCAAGAGAGTATACCCTAAATAGAATAAACTCATGATTGAACCAATCTCAGCATTGGTGAGGCTATAAGCACTTTCTAAGTTCCCTTTGAGAGGAGAGATGATGCTACGTGTTGCGTAGAGCGCTATCCAACCAAGAAAGAAAATGGCTGTCAACTTAACCCAGTAAGGTATAAGTTCTTGTTTATGTAGTTTGTTGGTATTGTCCATAAATGCCTCGGATATTATTTTTTATAAATTAATGTTCCTGATTTCCCGTTCATAATATCATTAATATTTTTTAATGCACCAATATAAGCGTTATGACCTGTGTTATTTACGAAATCACAAACAGCCATGATTTTAGGTCCCATTGAACCATCAGAAACTCCCATAGGGGCTAACTCTTCCGTTGTAGCCTTTTCAATTGCTTTTTGTTCTGGTGTACCCCAACCAGTGTAGACAGCATCAGCATCTGTAAGTATGACAAAGTTTTCAGCACCTAGTTGTTGTGCAATAAGTGATGCTGTTAAGTCTTTATCAATAACCGCTTCAATACCTTTGATAGTATTGTTATCTTTGTTTACAGGGATACCACCGCCGCCACCACAAATTACAATGTGTTGAGCATCAAGTAAAACATTAACAGATTGTCTTTCAATTAGTTTTTGTGGTCTTGGAGATGGAACAACACGACGATAGAACTCACCATCTTTTTTGAACTGCCAGTGTGGTTGTTCTTTTTGTAAAGCATTTTTTTGTGCTTCATCATAAACAGGGCCAATAAATTTACTTGGGTTTTTAAAATCTGGATCGTTTAGATCAACTTCCATACGCGTTAAGATAGTAGTAATACGTTGTGCTGGATCAAGCTCATTAATTTTTTGAGTGATCATATAACCAATCATTGCTTGGCTTTCAGCTACTAGAATATCTAATGGATAGGAGGGAACTTCTTTATAGGCTTCATTTTGAAGAGATAATAAACCTACTTGAGGGCCATTGCCATGAACCAATACGATGCGGTAGTTTTTAGCTAGCTTAATAATCATTTCTGCTAGTATCGCAATATTTTTATATTGGTTTTCAGCCGTTAACGCTTCTTTGCGCTGTAATAATGCATTCCCACCTAAGGCAATAACTAATGTTTTCATAATGGATTCCTAAATAGATTTATAAACAATAAAGTAACAATCAATCAATAAAGTGAGTTTAAGCACAATAAGAGTTTTTGATTGCATGACAACCAAGTACTATGCCCAGCAACGTATCTGCTCCTGAGTGATGACCTACATCTAATAACTCAAATAGTGTATGCAAACTCACCTCATTATTGGCTAATTGATTGGCTAATTTGATTAGATAAGAAGAAAAAATACCTTGAGAGGCATAATACAAATAGTTTTTGCTAACACTTGTCGTTAATAGAGAAAGATCAGGCGTCCCTTTAAAAAAGGGTACAAGAGATAGTATTTTCTCTTTATAACAAACATAAGCAACAAATAACATGCCTGTTAACATGTCATCAGAACTAGGTGTAAGTCCAGGTCCTTTGCCAATATAGCTTTCCCAGTTAATTTGTTCACCATTAAGCCACTGGCTAAATGTTTCTATTAGTTCGCAATTGTCTTCAAGCAGAATAGTTTGTTGATAATTGCATAGGGCACCATAAAGCCCCGTTAACGTGGTTTTTGGTAACACTAATAATAATTTTTCTAGTACTTTGAAGTGATCAAATGGTGCAGAGGGAGCTGTCAGATTTGTATGATATTGACAGACTATATTGATTGAGGGCTGTATGGTGAGTTGACCGTTATGGCAACTCATCATTGAGTTGGGTTGGGTATGTTGCGCAACGAAGTTGAAATCATTATTTGCTAATACCCACCCCATAGGGCTTAATCCTTTTCCTTGGCGGTGCAGTGTAATCAATTGTTGAGATTGATTAAGAAAATTGATTGCATTATTGTAGATGCCATTACAGTTTAGTTGACTTGTCAAGTTTGTAATGTGGCAACTGGTTTCTAATGCTTCAATTATCATACACTGCACCGCATAAGAGTATTTTATTACTCTTTTATTCCTAGTTTATCAGCTAATGCTACAATCGCTTTTTCGAAACAAGCTAAAGGTGCTTTTACAGTACCAGCACCAATTTGACCGACACCAGCATCTTTATGTGCGATACCTGTGTTGATTGTTGGTGTAATACCTGTTTCTACGACACGGCGAGCATCTAAACCAATGCAAGAACCTTGGAAGTCCCATGTGGGAATTTGTAACATCATGTGATGTGCTAAGTAAATTTCTGACATTTCATCAGAAATACGACGAGCAGCTTCCATTCCACCTGATGCCCCAACGAAACGGGTTACACCTGGCGCTGCAACCATTGCAGTACCACCGATACCATAAGTTTCTGTGATTGCACTATCACCTACGTCAGGGTTTGCATCAGCTTGGCTGAAGCCTGAGAAGAATAAACCTTGTGGTGTATTAACAGGTGCAGTAAACCACTCATCGCCCATACCACTGATTTTAATACCGAACTGATCACCATTACGCGTCATAACAGTAACAATTGTTCCTTGTTTGATTTCAGCACCTGCATCCATCGCTGCTTTACAGTGTGCCATTGCAAGATTTAGGAAGAACTGATCAGTAACACTTAAGAATTGAGTAACTTTTTGTAGTTCTGCTTTGTCCATATCTAAACCAACTAAAATTGGTGCAAGTTGGCGTAATAATAGAGATGAGGCAGCAATGTTACGTTGATGGAACTCATCACCCATTGTAATGGCTTGTCCCATGACTGCTGTTAAGTCGATACCTTTCTCTAAAGTAGCGAGTGCTGCTTTTAGTGTAGGTGCTAGGCTGTCATGCATCCAATGTAAACGTTCTTGTACTTCGGCTCCGTAAGCACCAAAGCGCATTACTTTACCAATACCTTCGTTCATATTACAGTAAGCGTAGTTGCCGTGTGTTTGGTCTTTAACTACAACCATTGGCATGTTTGCAGAGGTGATACCACCCATAGGGCCTACTGCTTTTACATTGTGGCAAGGGATAAACTCAACTTGACCAGATTCAAGCATTTTTGTCGCTTCATTCTCATCCTTTGCCCAACCTTCAAATAATGCAGCCCCAATACATGCACCACGAACTGGACCACTCATTTTGTCCCAAGTATTTGGAGGGCCTGCATGTAGTAGTTTCTTGCCTTCTTTTAAAGGTTCGATCACTTCTTTTGCTAAGCAAACATCAACCCAGTGTGGACGAGATGCAATAATTCTTTCAACAATCGCTTCATTTGCTTCTTCTATAGTCTTGTACATATCAAGTTCCTTATATTAATTTCTTTAAAATATTAGCTAGTTTCTGATTGCCGCCAGCAATAGGTGACCATTGGTATTGGATAACAGGAACAGAGTTAGCTTGTAAGTCATCAGCAAAACTACGTAAGCCCGCATTAATGACAGAGATACTTTCTAATAGTTTGGCAGGTGTCGCTTTAACTTCTTCAGGATGTGGCTTAATAAGTTGTCCTGCTAATTGAACGAGCTCAGGTAATGAGTTCATTACAATAATTCCTGCATCTAGTAATATTTGCATTTGTTTTGAGCGACATTGAGGGTCTTCCTCTGTCCCTGTAATGGTTGCTAATACAGCAATAGGATGTGCATCTGTACGTTTTTCACGTAATGCCTTAACTGCATCAGCTAAAGAGGTCGCAGGATCATTAGTGGCACCATAACCTATTACAACGTCTACAGCAAGCACACCGATTTCAGGTTGTTTAGAGAGATCTGTAATAAATTTATTACGAACGGAAGGATCAATCATTGGGTGAGGTTTGCCTTGTGTATAGAAGTCATCACCCATATCGATGACTTTATGACCTTCGGCATTTAGCATAATGCCCTGAGCGTGTTCTTTATCTGTTGGAACATTAAGTTCTTCAGAAAGCAACATCGCACATTCAGAAGCTAATGTACCACCTGCATAAAGACCGATAATTTTTTTGCCTGCTACTTTAGGCGCTGCTATTTTTGCATCTTCAACATCAGCTAGTGCTGCAGCAATACGTGCAGTTTCATCAAGTGTGCGGGTAAAATAAATATTACCTTCTTTAGGTTGTTCTGGTTTTGTACCTAAGAATAAAGCAACAATTGGCTTATTATGGCGCTTCATAGCTTGAATAACTTTTTCTCTAACAGCTGGTGCTGGTGGCTTAGAAACAAAAGCAATAACACGTGTTTTTTCATCTGCTGCAAGCATTTCTATGGCTGTTAGTGCACTAATTCCACCGACACCTTCAGTTAAGTCACGACCACCTAAACCGATTGCATGAGTAATGCCTTGATGATGTAAAGCAACTTGAGAGGTAATTTCTTGAATACCAGTACCTGATGCACCAATAATACCAATTGAACCTTCTGGAGTAATGTTAGCAAAGGCGAGTGGCGCACCAGCAATATTAGCTGTACCACAGTCAGGACCCATAACGATTAAGCCTTTTGATTGAGCTTTTTGCTTTAAGGCAACCTCATCTGCAACACTGACGTTGTCAGAGAACAGCATGACATTACAATTACTATCAAGTCCTTGATGTGCTAGTTCAGCTGCGTATTCACCCGCAATCGAAATTAATAGCATGTTAGCATTTGGATTCTTTTTCATCGCTGTGCGCCAGCTATGAACTGTAGTCAGTTGACTACCTGTTTTTTGTCCTTTGGCAATGTCTTCTAATGCTTCTTCTAATGCTACTGATACTGTTTCGAGAACAGACTTATCAGTTTGTTCAGCCTTGGCAGATACACAGATGTCATTGGGAGTGGCTTCGTCGAACATATCATGCCAAAAGCCTGTTGTCTTCAGTAGGGTTTTGTTGGCTGGTGTTCCCATCATCACGGAAACATCTTCTACGTCAGGTAGTTCGCTTAGTTTTCGAGAAACAATCATAAGACTGACAGAGTCTTGGAAGCTTCCCTTTTTTATAAATGCATGGATCATAACAATATCCTTAATTAAGTGAACGGAAGGACACAATACTACTTTATGTTTATTCCATCTTACTAGTTTAAAAAAGAGCTTTTACCGAATTTTGTTCTATTACTCTATAACAAATATACAAACACTGGCATCAACATTAAATTGATAGGTATCAAAATCGCCATTTTTTAGAAAAAATTAGGTAATGTTGTTATAACTATTAAAAAAATTTTGATAATGTATGAAAAAGCCATCTAATAAATTACTATTGTATGAGAAAGTTGATTAAAGTCTTGTATTTGAGCTTAAAAAAATCGCTACAATTTAGTCCGATTACTTTTTGTTAAAAAGGATGGAGAAATATGAATCTTAGTAAAGCAGAGCTTCACACGCTGATATCTAATAAATTACAACTAGCAGGTCTTCATAAACAAGATGCTGATGTTATGTCAGATGTTTTAGTGTTTGCAGAAGGGCGAGGCATCCACTCACACGGTTCTGTACGCGTGGAATATTACTCTGAAAGAATCTCAAAAGGCGGTATCACTGTCGACTATAAGCTAGATATAAACAAAACAGGTCCTTGTTCATTGGTGATTGATGGCGATAATGGTCCTGGAATGCCTATTGCTAAGATTGGCATGGAAAAAGCTATCGAGATGGCAAAGGAGTCAGGTGTTGCGGTCGTTGGACTTCGTAGAATAAGCCACAGTGGCGCGATTTCATATTTTACACAGATGGCTGCAAAAGAAGGTCTAATTGGTATTTCGCTGTGCCAGTCTGATCCTATGGTTGTTCCTTTTGGTGGTGCGGAAGTTTATTATGGTACTAACCCTATTGCTTTCTCTGCACCAGGAAAAGGTAAGGATGATATGATTACCTTTGACATGGCAACAACAGTACAAGCTTGGGGTAAGATTTTGGATAAGCGTTCACATAAAGAACCTATTCCTGATACGTGGGCTGTTGATGAGAACGGTGCGCCCACAACAGATCCTTTTGCTGTTCGTGCCCTACTTCCTATTGCAGGACCAAAAGGTTATGGCCTTATGATGATGGTTGATATTTTATCAGGTGTATTACTAGGTGTTCCTTTTGGTAAGTCTGTTAGTTCTATGTATGCTGATTTAAGTAAAGGTAGAGATTTGGGCCATTTACATATTGTCATTAACCCAGCCTTCTTCGGAGATAAAGAAAAATTCTTAGAAGCAATCTCTCAAACAATGGCTGAGTTAAACGCAATTAAACCTGCACCTGGCTTCAAACAAGTACTTTATCCAGGACAAAATTCAGGGATTGAAGAAAGTCGCACAGACAAAGAGGGTGTCGATATTGTTGATGACATTTACGATTATTTAGTATCTGATAAAGTCTATATCAACTCGTATGATCACAAAAATCCCTTTGCGAAATAATTAATCAGTTATAAAGGTTAGGTAATCAGTAATGAAAACGCCTAGCCTTTATTTGTTACTCTTTAGTTAAATCTTTAATGGTTGTGGTTGAACCATGTTTCATAATAGATTTGACACCTTCCTCTCTTTCTTCTTCTGTATTGTATAATTCACTTGTTCCTATTACTTGATAGTTAGCAGCTTTTAAGGTGAAGTAAAGCTTGCCATTTTTACGTCTTAAACGACTATATTTCGAGTCGTCATGACTATTTTTTTGTACGGAGGCAATACCATTTTGTGAGGATGCTTTTTGTTTATATAGCTCACTAGTTAGAATGACTTTTCCTTCGCCTGTTTTAAGTTGGAAAAAAAACTTTCCACCATGTGCTTTTTTAATTTCAAAACTGCTGCTCATGTATGTGTCCTCTTAATAAATAGTTTGTTATCATGATATATATTTATAAGATGTAATCTTGCTTTTGAATACTAGACATAAGACTATGATTAATCTATACATTGATATAATGAATATTTTATGAATTTAAGTAAGTGTAAAGTATAATCATTTTTTGCTGATAATTAGTGAATTAACTCATGATTAAAAAAATTCTGGTTGGTATTAGTAGCTGTCTTATGGGGGAAAACGTTCGTTACAATGGCGGAAATAAGCGTTTAGATTTTGCCGTGGATGAATTGGCACGTTATATTGATTTTCAAATGATATGTCCAGAGATGGCTATTGGTTTAGGTACGCCTCGTCCAACGATACGATTAGTGAAACAGAACAATCAGATTCAATTACGTTTTACAGAAGATAATGGCGTAGATTTAACACAAAAAATGAACAACTTTTCTGAGCAGAAAGTTGCCTCACTTGGGCATCTGTGTGGGTATATTGTATGTGCTAAATCGCCCAGTTGCGGGATGGAGCGTATAAAAATTTATAATGAGAAAAATGAAGGTTTTCAAAGCAACGGTGTAGGACTATTTACTAAGCATCTATTACAGATGATGCCTTGGTTGCCTGTTGAGGAAAATGGTCGTTTAAATGATGCTGCACTCAGAGAGAATTTTATTGAGCGCATTTTTGCATTGCATGAGTTAAATAGCTTACGAGAGAGTGGATTAACCAGAGCAAAACTAGTGGGGTTTCATAGTCGTTATAAATACACGTTATTAGCTCATTCACAACCTAAATATCGAGAGCTTGGTTTATTTGTAGCGAACATTGCAGATTGGAGCTCATTAGAGGATTATTTTATAGCATACCGTAATCAATTTATGTCGTTACTGGCTTGTTGTGCAACTAGAGCCAATCATACGAATACGTTAATGCATATACAAGGCTATTTTAAAAAGAAGTTAACACAAAGACAAAAGGAAGAGTTAACACAGTTAATTGAGCTTTATCGGCAGGGTATTCAACCTTTATTATCACCTATTACACTTTTAAAACATTATTTAGCTGAGCATCCAGATGAGTACCTTGCTCAGCAGAGTTATTTTAATCCTTATCCAGAGACGTTGCGCTTAAGGTATGGTTATTAGCCAGTATGTTGCTGTTGCCGCTTAGGTAATGATTTTTGCTTGGTTTTATTAATTAATTGTTCTTTCCAATTATCAGGCGGTGTGCCTAGAAATTTTGGCCAGCCGTGGGTACCAATGCGAATAAAATCTTGCTGCATTGTTTGTTGGATAAAGGCTAGAGAATGTTCGGTTTGTGTTGTTAAATAATCAAACACAAGCGCAAAGAGTTTATCAAAGGCAATACCATGGGTTTGGTTGACCTTAGGAAAAGCCCATGTGGTAAAGTGTGAGATAGCTGCAAATGCATCCTGATTCAAGAAAATAGGCAATGTGTTTTTGAAGCGTCCAGAGTTAGCAATTAAATCCCAGAATTTTGCGATTCGTTTAATATGATTTAAAGTTTTAAAAGACATCGTTTTATTTTCTAATACAGAATAGGGGGGAATAAGGCTATATTTATATTGAAAGGTTTCAGTATGGCGTATAATAGGTGTACCTTTTAGCCGTTTTAGGATGCCTAGTTGGATCTCTTGAGGCTGCCATGACCATAACTCATTAAAGCCTCTTGCGAACGCTTCTAACGTTTCTGCTGGCAGCCCTGCAATTAAGTCAACGTGTAAATGGACGGTTGTGTTAGTTGACAGCCAGTGGATATTTTCTTGGGCTCTTTTAATGTCTGTTTTGCGTGAGATTAATGATTGAGTTTCAGCGTTTAGTGTTTGAATACCTATTTCAAATTGTAAACTACCATCAGGAAATAATAAGATAAGTGCTTTTAGCTCATCAGGCAAGTGATCGGGCACTAGTTCAAAGTGTAAAAATAAGGGCTCGCTAGAATTATCTTTGATTTTGTCCAAAAAAAATTGCAAAATTCGCGTTGTAAATTCTTTTTTTAAGTTAAAGGTTCGGTCAATAAACTTGAACTGCCTTAAACCTCGCTGGTAGAGTAGTTCCATTTCAGCTAAAAAGGAATCTAAAGGAAAGCTCCATGCTGTTTTATCTAAACTAGACAGACAAAACTCACATTTAAAAGGACAACCTCGAGAGGCTTCTATGTAGACAGTGCGGTGTTTTATATCGTGGTCTGTATAGTAACGATAGGGTAAAACAATATTTTCTAGTTTTTCTTGTATCCCTGTAATGGCTTTTTGGGTAATGATTTGTCTGTTGAGTAATTGATGACAGAGTTTATAAAAACTAATCTCTCCCCATCCTTTGATTAAATAGTCTGCAGCATTATAGATGACCGTATGTTCGTATTCATAAGAAACTTCAGGTCCTCCAATAATGATAGTGATATCAGGACGTAATAATTTGAGCTCTTGTATGAGTTGGGTTGTTTCAACAATATTCCAAGTATAAACAGAGAATCCAACGATACGTGGGTTATGTTGGATAATACATTCTAAAATATCTTCTACGTTTTGTTGAATGGTGAATTCAACAATAGAGGTTCGGTCTTGTAGCTCGTGCATGTTAGCATAGATATAGCGTAGAGCTAGTGAAGTATGGGCGAAACGAGCATTAAGTGTAGTTAATAAAATAGACATGGGTATATTAAAGAATATCAATGATGTTGTGCTATTAGTATAGCAGTATATCTGGGAATATCCTTGAATAGCATTTATAATTTGTGTCTTACTAGAGAGGATTGTTATGAATGCAGCCAAACGTCGAGAAATATTCCGCCGTCTAAAAGAACATAATCCACACCCAACGACAGAGTTAGAGTTTCAGTCAACATTTGAATTATTAATTGCGGTGATGTTATCTGCTCAGGCAACTGATGTAAGTGTTAATAAAGCAACCAAGAAACTGTATCCTGTCGCCAATACACCTGAAGCTATTTTGGCCTTAGGTGTTGATGGTTTGAGTCACTATATAAAGTCTATTGGTTTGTATAATAGTAAAGCCAAAAATGTGATTGCGACATGTCAGCAATTAATTGATAAATATGACAGTGTTGTTCCGAATACTCGGGATGCACTAGAGGCTTTACCAGGCGTGGGGCGTAAAACAGCGAATGTTATTTTAAATACAGCGTTTAAACAGCCCGTGATGGCTGTTGATACACATGTATTTCGAGTAAGCAATAGAACCCATATTGCAACAGGGAAAACAGTATTAGAGGTTGAAAATAAATTGGTAAAGGTTATTCCAAAGGAGTATCTAGTAGATGCTCACCATTGGTTAATTTTACATGGGCGCTATGTGTGTAAGTCACGAAAGCCTTGTTGTGGTAGTTGTTGTATTGAAGACTTGTGTGAGTACAAGGAAAAAACATCTGATATTTGAATTATTAATTAATACTATTGAATCAATAAAAAAAAATAATTTTACCCAGTTGTGATTTCAGGATATAAGGTGCGCCATAAGTACCCCATTTTTGGAGTGATCGTAATGAGTAAAGAAGATATTGATTTAGAAGATGATTTTATTTCTGATGATCTCGATGATACAGAAGAAGCTGAAAAGGACGGAGTTAAAAACAGTTTAGCAAAGCGCCGGGTGATTGATAATATACTCGAAGAGCGTCGCCTTAATAAACAAATTGCTGACTTTGATTTTGATATATAATAAAAACCCAATGGGATGGGTTTTTATTAAGTCACTTGATTAATCACCACGATCAGGTGAAAGTAGCTCTATTTTGTAGCCATCGGGGTCCTCAACAAAGGCAAGAATGCTTGAACCATGCTTCATCGGACCAGGCTCTCGTGTGATTTTTCCACCATGTGCTCGGATGGTATCACAAGCTTTATAAACATCATCGACTTCTATGGCAATATGCCCATAGCCATTACCTAGATCATAGTGATCTGTGTCCCAATTATAGGTTAACTCAATAACGCTAGTGTCTTTTTCGTCACCATACCCTACAAAAGCCAGTGTAAATTTACCATCGGGATAATCTTTGCGGCGAAGAAGTTTCATTCCAAAAACTTTGGTATAAAAGGTGATCGATTTGTCCAAATCACCAACCCGTAGCATGGTGTGCAATAATCTCATCAGTTTTACCTCTTATTATTAAAAGCAGTAGTAAGAAACTCTACTGCTTGTGACTAATAAAACAAACTAAATTAGTTTGCGGCCTTTTTGTGCAGCTATTCTTAATCTAAGGGCATTTAGTTTGATAAAGCCTGCTGCATCAGCTTGATTATAAGCACCACCATCCTCTTCAAAGGTTGCAATATTGGCATCGAATAAAGAATCGTCTGATTTGCGTCCGACTATCATAACATTGCCTTTATAAAGTTTTAAACGGACGACACCATTGACATTGTGCTGTGACTCATCAATCATCTGTTGTAACATGATGCGCTCAGGACTCCACCAATAACCGTTATAAATTAGGCTAGCGTATTGTGGCATGATGCTGTCTTTTAAATGAGCTACTTCACGGTCTAGGGTGATTGATTCGATTGCTCTGTGGCCTTGTAGCATTATAGTACCACCAGGTGTTTCATAGCAGCCACGTGATTTCATGCCAACATAGCGGTTTTCAACAATGTCTAAGCGACCTATACCGTTAGCACCGCCAATACGGTTTAGTTCAGTAAGAACTTCGGCAGGGGACATGTTTTTACCATCAATGGCGACGATGTCACCTTTTTTGTAGGTTAACTCGATGTAGGTTGGGGTATCGGGAGCTTTCTCAGGAGATACTGTCCAACGCCACATATCTTCTTCATTTTCTGCCCAAGTATCTTCTAATACTCCACCTTCATAGGAAATGTGCAGTAAGTTAGCATCCATGGAGTAAGGTGATTTTTTCTTACCATGGCGCTCAATAGGGATATTGTGTTTTTCTGCATAATCCATTAGTTTTTCACGAGATAAAAGATCCCACTCGCGCCATGGTGCAATCACTTTTACACCTGGCTTTAATGCGTAAGCACCGAGCTCAAAACGAACTTGGTCATTGCCTTTACCTGTTGCACCATGTGAGATCGCATCAGCATTGGTTTCATTAGCAATCTGAACAAGACGCTTAGCAATGAGTGGGCGTGCAATAGACGTACCTAATAAATATTCGCCTTCATAGATAGTATTGGCACGAAACATTGGGAACACGAAATCACGGACAAACTCTTCGCGTAAATCTTCAATATAAATCTCTTTTACACCTAGTGCTTTTGCTTTGGCGCGAGCAGGTTCCACTTCTTCACCTTGCCCTAAATCCGCAGTAAAAGTTACTACTTCACATTGATAAGTGTCTTGTAACCATTTAAGGATTACAGACGTATCCAAGCCACCTGAATAAGCAAGGACGACCTTTTGAACATCAGCCATGCCACGACTCCATAAAATATTCTAGAAAGCCCTAGAGTGTACTGCACTCTCGATAGAATTTACAGTGATAATTTTAAAAATAGACACAAAATTTCTGAGGGGGGTATGAATTCTTTTATGGGTTGCTATACTCTAGCTCATAAATATTGAGTAATTAGATTAAAATAGGAGTGCAAATATGAAAAAAATCATTTTAATGATGGCAACAGCTGCATTTATAGTGGGTTGTCAAACGGCTAAATCCACAAATCTCACAACAACCGATTTATATGGAAAATATCGCTTAGTCAGTTTTGATCAGGAGGCTATTACGGATGCTACTACATCCATGGGTATGAGCTTTGAGTCAGGTGGTGGTGATTTATTAAAAATTCACGGTGTACTTTGCAATACATTTATTGGCCAAGCGACATTGAGTGAAGGGAAATTAAAAAGCGATGGCTTGGCCTCTACGCGAATGGCTTGTTTTCGTCAGAAGGAAGCAATAATGGAAAATGCATTAGGAGGTATGTTTAGAGACGGGGTGAATGTTCAGTTAAAAGGTAATACATTAACATTAACAGGCAATAACCATAGTTTTGTGTATGAAAAGCAGTAATTATTTTAAAGAGAATGCATTTGAATAACGTTACTGTTGAGCATATCAAACTGTTTCATGCAAATACATTGACGTTGTGTATTGATGGTGTTCCGCTATCTGACTATATAACAGAAAAGACTCAAGAGGATTATAATAAATTATCGCTAGCATGGTTATCGCTTTATGATGCCTTAAGCGAACACTATATTAATACACTTTTATTGCATGAGATTAATGGTAATGTACCGGTTTTAGTTTGTCCAGATGATTTGGATCTGGTTTGTACCGTAATTGTTGCAAAGATACGATATCAAGCAGGACTGGTTCATTGGGATAAAATAGGCTTGATGGAGTCTTATGAAGTAGAGACATTGTCCTTACAGAGAAGTAAACTAAAGACACTATCTCATTGGTCAGAGTGCTATGATTTAGCAAAGTTAACTGGATGCGATCAGATATGGCAGTATTGGCGAGCAAAGTGTAAGTCAGAAGAAGATTCTTATTATATTTGGAGTGGTTTGCATCTCGCGTTAAATAATGATGAAAATATTAAGTGGTTTAATATTTCACCCTTAGTTTTTGATAAAAATAATTATCAGCAATGTG
The DNA here is from genome assembly GCA_964395065.1 of uncultured Ventosimonas sp. GTDB lineage: Bacteria > Pseudomonadota > Gammaproteobacteria > Pseudomonadales > Pseudomonadaceae > Entomomonas. The sequence continues at coordinate 22,986 of CAYNAM010000001.1, read as the reverse complement.
TCAGGCAAGTACTTGCTTTTGAAGAAAGCTAAGTAACCTATAGCATGAGAATGCTGAATAACTTAATGGTTAGCATTTTAAGCCTCAAAATTAGCGAATAAATAGCACTTTAACTCATATTTTTATTGTATAGTTGTTTTTAAGACATTAGTTACTTATTACGAGAAATATTATGACTGTTGAGCTCATTGCGTCTTTACAAAATCCCTCTTTATATAATCATCCTGTTAAGCAGTTCCAGGTCATTGAAACTCATATCTCATGGGTCATTTTAACAGGTGATTATGCCTATAAAATTAAGAAACCAATGGATTTTGGTTTTTTGAATTTTACACAATTAGTTGATCGTCAATTTTTTTGTCAAGAAGAGCTAAGATTAAATCAGCGGTTGACGAAAGATATTTATTTAGACGTATTACCTATTACCGGCACGCTATCAGAGCCGAAGATTAGCGGTGATGGTGAGCCCATTGAATATATGCTGAAAATGCGTCAGTTCCCACAAAGTCAATTGTTGAGTCAATTGCAGTCTAATGGCGAACTAACAGAAGAGCATATTGACCAGTTATCTAAGCAAATAGCAGCGTTTCATATGACAACACCTGTTGTGGCCGCTGGTAACGAGTTAGGTTCTCCAGAAATGGTAATGGAGCCTGTTAAGCAAAATTTTGAACAAATACGTGCTATGTTGCCTGAGGATAAAGCGGGTTATAATCAACTGGATGAGTTAGAAGCTTGGGCACAAAGTAGTTATGAAAGGCTTAAGCCCATATTGGCCGAGCGTAAAGCAAATGGTTTTATTAGAGAGTGCCATGGTGATATTCATTTAAATAATGCAGCTATCTTAGATGGTAAAGTGGTTATCTTTGATTGCATTGAGTTTAATGAGCCTTTTCGATTTACAGACGTAACAGCAGATATTGCGTTTCTTATCATGGATTTGGAAGATAGAAAACTAAACGCATTTGCCAATCGTTTATTGAATAACTATTTAGAAGAAACAGGCGATTATCAGTCATTATTACTTATGAATTTTTATAAAGCCTATCGTGCTATGGTAAGAGCTAAAGTTGCTTTATTTAGTTTAGGGCAGACAACGGATCAGGGCGCTAAAGAAGCAATTTTAAAGCAATATTATAATTACGCTAATTTGGCTGAGCGCTATACATTACTTCCTCCACGTTATTTGTTAATAACTAATGGAGTTTCAGCCGTTGGGAAAAGTTATATTTCCTCTAAAATAGTTGAGCAGTTTGGGGCTATCCGCTTGCGTAGTGATCGAGAGCGTAAGCGTTTATTGGCAGGAGAAGTTAAGGTGGAAAAGCTTTATAGTGCTGAAGCGACCACGGCTACTTACAACCGTTTATATCAATTAGCTAAGGAGTGCCTACAAGCTGGATATGGTGTTATTTTAGATGCGGCTTATTTAAAACAGACTGAACGAACTAAAGCAAAGTTAGTTGCTGAGGAGGTTGGTGTTCCTTTCTTAATTATTGAATGTGAGGCAAGTCTAGAGGTAATAAAAGAGAACTTATTAATGCGCACTCAAAAAGGTAATGATCCTTCTGATGCAACATTAGAGGTGGTTAAAAATCAATTACAATGGCGTGAACCGATTACGGACGATGAGCAATTTATAACTGTTAAAGTAGAGGCTGCAAAAGAAGAAAGTATCCACACCCTTATAGGCTATATTAATGAATATTTTAATTTTGATAGGAATAAATATTAAAATAATAATTGCAAATGATAATCATTATCGTTAATATGTACCCAAGTTGATCGATAGATCAACTGGCAGGTTAGAGAGTCTAGTTGTGGTTTATTAGATTATTTAGTTTGTCGTCTCATCAGGCTAATCACGGTTTTTTACCCAGCAATTTGCTGGGTATTTTTTTGTCAGTTAATAAATAAAACATTAATGTATATTCTAGTTAAAAGGATCGACCATTGCACTACGATTAGATCTTAACTAATTCAAATAATAATTTAAATGATGAGAAAAACTTTACTGATGAATATCTTCATTTTTATGGAGGGATTACCATAGACAAAATCTAATTTTAATAACGTATATCCGCAATAAAGTGAAAATTGTAGTGTCTACTTTGTTCCTTGGCAAAGTTTCCTGTGAATTTTTATTTTTTTTATTGCCCAATTGTAATGACTTGATGTTGCTGATACGCAATAACTTCCCAAAGCGGACGTACCTGTCCATGAGAAATGTTTTTTTGTAAATAATTCACTGTCTGAGAATGTATTGATGAGAGTTATAACATCAAAATGGCTTTGTTTTAGCATATCTTTCGACTTCTGATACAATGTTTTTTGATGACACAACCAAAAATCAACATTCAGTTGTCCGTATGTTTTCCAATTATACGGAGTGGGTATGAATGGTTTTAATTCCCCATTCTGATTGGCAGTAATCCAATTCAATAATAATCTATGCCACTCATATAGATGAATTAATACATCACGTAGGTTTTTATCTCGCACCCAATGTGCTTCTTTGTGTTTTTCAAGAAAGTTATTATCGAAGTTAAACGTTGCGTTTTGTTCTTCTTCAGACATAGTACTTATTAATGCCAATAGTTTAGTAAATTCTCCATTGGCAGTATCTATCAAATCAGATTTAGTTGTTGCTCTTGTCAATGCATAGACCTCTTTATTTATTAATATTATTATATTAGTGTAACCATTTTGGATTGCGACAGAGATCATTATAATCAGCAATACTAATCATATTAGCAGCATTGCGTGATCATTTTATAACGCAATATGTAATTAAACCGCTATTTAGTAAAGCTGAAAAAATCTTTTTGAAATAATGTTAGCGAATAAAATCTTTATATCCATTTAAAAATAATAAGAGATTAATTTTATTGGTACTTCTAGTGAGAGCATGGAATATAATCTGATAGCTTATAGAAAATATTAATTAGTAGTTAAATATTGATAGGAATAAATGTAGAAATAATGATTGCAAATGATAATCATTATCGTTAATATGTACCCAAGTTGATCGATAGATCAACTGGCAGGTTAGAGAGTCTAGTTGTGGTTTATTAGATTATTTAGTTTGTCGTCTCATCAGGCTAATCACGGTTTTTTACCCAGCAATTTGCTGGGTATTTTTTTATCTGTTAATTAATCGTTATGTGTTGGCGTAAAAAGCGAAGTACTGCATCGGTTTTAGGCAGTACACCACGCCATAAATAGAATGATTCAGCGGCTTGTTCAACTAACATACCTAGGCCATCTATTGTTTTTGCCGCACCGTGTTGTTTGGCCCACTGACAAAAAACTGTCAGCTCTCTACTATACATCATATCATAGCAAATAGTTTTTTGAGGCTTAATGGTATATTTGCTGATGTTAGGTAACGCACTGCTTAAGCTAGCAGACGTTGCATTAATGATTAGATCAACAGGGTCATTCAAGTTTTCGTAACGTTCACTCATTATAGGCCCTAAGTGCTTGGTGAGCTCTACAAGATGTTGTGCTTTTTCATGGGTTCGATTAGTAATAATCAATTGTTGTGGTTGTTCATTTAATAGCGGCTCAATAACGCCTCTGGATGCTCCGCCTGCTCCCAATAAGAGAATACGTTGATTTTTTAGTGAAATCTTAGCATTTTTTAAATCGCGAACCAGTCCGATACCATCCGTATTATCCCCTAAAATAGTGCCATTCGGGAGTCTTTTTAGTGTGTTTACAGCCCCAGCTAACTGTGCTCTAGGCGTTAGTTCATTAGCAAATTGAAACGCATCTTCTTTGAAAGGTACGGTGATATTACAGCCAAGAGCTTTTTCAAAGAATTTATTGGCGACTTCAGTAAATTGTCCTATAGGTATGAGTTTTGGATCATAGCTTATTTTTTGGCTTGTTTGCTGGGCAAACAGGCGATGAATGATAGGTGATTTACTGTGTGCAATAGGATTACCAAAGACTGCATATTGATCCATAAATTGTCTTGCTCCTATTGATTAAGCCAATTACGGTTGGTTAAAAAATAATCGGTTAGTTTTGATTCTGCACTATTAGGTTTAGGGTGCCAATCATAACCCCAGCGAACTTCGGGAGGGAGCGACATAAGAATAGACTCTGTCCGTCCACCTGATTGTAGGCCAAATAACGTACCTCGATCATAGACGAGGTTGAACTCTACATAGCGACCACGTCTAAATGCTTGAAACTCTCTCTGCTCTTTCGTATAGGAGGTGTCTTTACGACGTTGAATAATCGGAATATAAGCTTGGGTGTAGGCGTTACCTATGGCTTGTATAAAAGAAAAACAGGTATCAAAGTCCCATTCGTTAAGATCATCAAAGAATAAGCCACCAATACCTCGGGGCTCCATACGGTGTTTTAAGTAGAAGTATTCATCACACCACTTTTTAAAGCGAGGATAGACATCTTCGCCATAGGGCTTACAAGCATCATAGGCAACTTGATGCCAATAGACACAATCCTCTTCAATTGCATAATAAGGTGTTAGATCAAAACCACCACCAAACCACCAGTGTGGTGCATGGCCTTCTTTTTCCGCTACAAAAAGTCTAACATTGGCATGGGATGTGGGAACGTGTGGATTGGTTGGATGAATAACCAAGGAAACCCCCAGTGCTTGAAAGTCACAGCCAGCTAATTCTGGGCGATGTGCGCTTGCTGAGGGGGGGAGGCCTTGACCATAAACATGTGAAAAATTAACCCCTCCTTTTTCAATCACTGCACCATTAGCAATGACTCGAGTACGTCCACCACCACCGCTAGGTCTATCCCATAGTTCTTCGATAAATTTTTCTTTTGTATCTTCTGCCTCTAAAGCATTGCAAATATTATCTTGAAGCGATAATAAATAATTTTTAACTGTATCTATTGGTAAGCTCATAGGGTATTCACTGTCATGATAGAATAGGCTTTATGGTTTTATTATGTCTTACCATTATAGCATTGATTGATCTTATGTGAGATGGGTAATCACTTTACGTTATTAACCGCCTTGTTATAAAGAGGTTTTAGCTCATGGATTAGGTTTTAAGTAGTTTTCTGATTCTTTGAAAAAATCCAATTTTTTTGGGTGGAATAGGTTCTGTGCTGATGGGGTGCTCTTTTATAATCTCTTTAAGCTCTGGTGTTTCTGATTCTTGTTGTTGAGTCACAATATTGTCAGGCCAAAGAATTTTAAGGATGCTTATAACATCATTGAGCTGATTGTTTAATAGAGAGTCTAGTTTTTCAATTGAGCTGCTATAGTGCTGTTTTAATGCCTTATTCAGTTGTTTTTTATCGAGTATTTTTTGCTCTATAAGATGCTCCGCTATGCGGTCTAACCATTGTCGTTGTACCGGGGTCCATGGACTCAAGGCTTGGGCTTTTTGTAATGGTTGGTTGACTCTATCTGCAAAAGAAATTAGTGGCTCATCAAGGATGATATGACGGATAAAACCAACTAAACCTGCGTTAACCACTTTGTGGTTAATATCACGCCATGCAACTTGTAGGTTGAGTTCAGTAAAGCCCTCACTGTCGAGTAAAAGTCTGATTTCTTTTAATTCAGATTTGGTTATTCGATTGGGGTTCTCAAGGGCTTTATTAAGTGATTTTGAGTGCTGCCGTTGATCTGCTATAAAGTTCTTACATGCCGCTATAAAGTCATGTGGTTTGGAGTGGTTGCCATAACATAATAGTCGGTGAGTGAGTTGATCTGGCTCATCCGAAATAATTTGGTAACGTGAAATATCAAGTTGTTGCTTTATTGTTTGTATATCTTGAATAAAGGTTTTTCTGTTTTTTAGAAAATCAGCTGCTTTTTTTGTGCCGATGCTTTGTAAGTAAGTAGCGAGATTTTGAGGGGCAACGCCCCAAGCACTGGTGAGCATATCAAGGTTTGCTTTCATAAGGGCGTCTTGTTGCGCCTGATAGTTTGCTCTACGTAAAATAGGTATACACTGCATTAAAATATGCTGTAGCTGTTCATTGCTAGGCTGGCGGTTATCAGTAAACTGCTGCAGGAGAGCTGTTAGCGGAAGTTCAAGCGCCGGCATAGGTCGCATATGGGTGATATTTGCTAGCAAATGCTGAATATTAAATGCATCGTAGACACGGAAACTGGTTTTTTGAATATTTTCGCAAGGTAAGCTCGCACGGGCAAGCATTTGTTCTAGTAAAATACGTGAGTTGATGGCGCGTAAGAACACGAGATTACATACTTGTGGAGTATTCACTGCTGTAGCCAGTAAGTCGACAGTGACTGCAATATTTGGGAGTTGTTCTGTTTTAAATCGTGTAATGAGTTCTTCGGGGTTATAGCTGCTGGCAGTTATTTTTGCAACGGATGATTGATCATAACTGCTACCATAAAGACTGATGAATGCATTGTCGAGTAAGTTTTTGACCATGTCTGCATGAAGATCTGAGGCACAAAAGATCAATGTTTTTTCTTGACCAAAAGGATTTAGTTCATGGATAAGCTGTTGGCAGATTACCTCATTAAAAGGTTTGTTGAGAACAGATCGATTGAGTGCGTTAGCCTCTGTGATTAGATCATCCTCTAGTGTTATTTTTTCTATATCACCTGTAAGAGCATTTATAATTTGGATGGTTGACCCTTTATGAAAACACAGTGGTTGTTCTGTCAGTTTTGTTTTATAAATAATTGGAGGTTCATAGTCTACTAAATAACCGTCAGCAACTGCTTCTCGAAAGCTATATTGATAGACTGGTGGGTTAAAAAAGTCGGTGGTTCTTTTTACAGGTGTTGCAGTGAGCCCAATTTTGAAAGCATCAAAATAGTGAAGTAATTGTTGATATTCTTTCAAATACTGTTGGGAGCTGCGCGTTGCTAATTCGCCTTCAATAAATTCTTGTTCGAGGGCATAACCACTATGGGCTTCATCAACAATGATACAGTCAAAATAATCAATGGGAGGCGGATTATCTGAAGCAAAAATTATTTTTATCATCTGTTGTACAGTAGCTAATTGTACATGTTTTTCTATGTTATCAAGTTGATGTTTTAGCATGTCAAGCTTATAAAGGCTAGCCAATATGGTTTGCTGATCTTGTGGTGCTTTTATGAGTAAGTCTTCTGTTTGTAAACCCAATGCTGTATGGTCAACAAGAATAAGAATTCGATTAAAACGTTTAGTTTTTAAGAAACGGTAGATAAGCGCATTAATGACAAAAGTTTTACCCGTACCCGTTGCCATAGCAACTAAGCAGGTCTTTTTATTATTGACTAGTGCTTCCTCAATGGCTGAAACTGCAAGCTCTTGGTAGTCTCTTAAAAAAAGCTCGGAGAGGTTTTCTAATTGTAGAGCTTGCTCAGCAGGTGTTTTATTATGAGTGAGTTTATTGTATAGACCTTCGGGAGAGTGAAACTGCTGTAAAGCAACTGATAAATTACTTGGTTTTCTGAGGTCTCTAAACCATGTGCCAGATTTTTCTTCCAGTTGGCTATTATAAGGGCGTCCGTTGCTTGAATAAACAAATGGAATATTGTAAGACGTATTATGATAGTACCAAGGTTTGGTGCGGTTCATGAGAAGCCAGGGTGCTTGCATTAGCGGCTCTATTTTAAAGCCTTCGGCATAAGCCTTTGCTTGGCGTATTTTTTCAGCAACGTTGATGTTTTCACATTTTGCTTCAATTATAGCGATGGGCGTTAGTCCATAGAATAAAATATAGTCAGCATAAAAAGCATTACCTTGATAAAAAATAGGATAGTTAGCAATAGCTTTGTATTGTCCATCTTCGGGCAATGTGCCATTATCCCACGTTAGTTCTAAAGAGTCAGCCATCCAACCTGCATCAACAAGCTGTTGGTCTATTATTAACCTTACTAATTCTTCTGTTAGGAAAATTTGCTTGTTGGCTTCTTTAACTTTTTCACTGAGGATTAGCTGATGTTGTGATGATTTTTGAGGGCTATTTTTAGCGTGTTCGGTTAGCTCTAATTGTAAAAGTTTGATATGTGTTTCAAACGACTCACGTTGCTTTTTTAAGGTGCTTTCCTGTTTTTTTAACTGTTCTGCAAGTATTTGAGCCTCTTTGTCCATTTTTTCTGCGAGTTCTGCATATTCTTTTTTTTCTTTTTTTAAGAGGTCAACTAATTGTTGATTATCCTCAAATTTTTCTTTTTTGGCAGTAAGTTGGCTAATTTTATTTTGTAATTCGCGTAATTTTTGACTAGGATCTGGTGGGGTAATAAAAGAACCAGGATTAAAGGCTATGCCTGTTTTACCAAAAGACTGGTGATACCAAATGGCAAGGCTTCTCGCTAGCTTAAGACCATTAAGTGCTTCTTTATGTTCTGTTTTAAATTCGTGAGTTGCTTTATTTCCTTCTACCCGAATTGTATGAAAGAGATTGCGGATGGTTGGATCTAGCCGCAGTTCACGGTCAATTTGATGAATTAAGTCAGCTTGTGGTGTTAGATCATCGAATGCAATACCACAACGTGCAGCAATATCTTGAGCAAAGGCTTCACCTAGTTGGCGAAGCTTTATGAGTGTTGTGTTTGGATCACTTGCAAAAACCTGCTCTGCAGACCTTGCTAATTCAAAGAAAATGGGGTCATGTTCTTTTAAAAACTCGAAATTGCTAACAGGTTGACTCATGATGATGTATTCTTTACTGCTAAAAGGTTGTTATTCTATATTCTGTACTTGTTCACGCATTTGCTCAATCAGTACTTTAATGTTCACGGCGGCTTGTGTTGTGCGTACATCAATGGCTTTTGAGCCGAGGGTGTTGGCCTCCCGATTTAGTTCTTGCATTAAGAAGTCGAGACGACGTCCACAGGGTTCTTTACTAGCGAAGGTGTGGCGCACTTCCGTTAAATGGGTTTGTAAGCGGTCTAGCTCTTCAGCGACATCAGACTTTTGTGCCAGTAATACGAGTTCTTGTTCTAAGCGCTGTGGGTCTATGCTGACAGCTAACTCTTGGCAGCGTGTGATAATCTTTTGGCGTTGGTTATCTAGCATCTCAGGAATGAGTGGACGTAGTTTGTTGACTTCCATATCAATACTAACAAGTCGCTCTTCTAAGAGTATCTGTAGCTCTTTGCCTTCACGATTACGATTTTGTTTGAGTTCTTGCAATGCTTGTGCAAAAAGAGCAAGTGCTTTTTCTTGCAGTAGTTCATGATTTATTTGGTCTGTTATCAATACGCCAGACCAAGATAAAACAGTGAATGGGTTGATAGGCGTGGGATTTATGGTTAGTTCAGAAATCTGCTCAGCCGCTTGAATAAGCTGTTTCGAGAGTTCTAAGTTAATTTGAATAGGGTTGTTTTTTATTTGAGGAGAAAAGGTAAGCGTGCATTCTACTTTACCACGAGAGAGTTCTTTTTTTATCTTGTCACGTAAAGACCATTCTAAAGCACGAAATGTTTCTGGTAGCTTAAAATTGTGTTCTAAGTAGCGATGATTGACTGAGCGTATTTCCCAGCATAAAATGCCTTCATCTATTGATAGTTCACAACGAGCAAAAGCGGTCATACTTTGTAGCATACTCGGCATCCTTCGTATTGATTTAAATTTGGCTATATTAAATCACCTTTTGAGGTTGCTTGCCATGTTAAAGTGACCATAGCTTAGCCTTAAACAATAGGGGCTATCACCAAACTCTGAACCTCTCATCACAATAATACGTTGTTGTAAAAGATGCTCTAATAAGTGGTTAAGATCTTTGGGGGTGTGTTGTAAGCATCGTGCATAGAGGTGATAACCGCCCAATGGCTTCGAAAAATACAACTGTTGACTGTAATTTTCTGTTAACCATGCTGTGAGTTGTTCTGAGCGTTCATGCAATGTTTCTTGCAAAAACTGCTCATGTGTTGTTGCATGGTTAATTAAATAATGTTCTGCTAATAGTTGTGGTAGAACGCTAAGCCCAGCATCGAGTTGTTGGCGAATTTCTGCTAGCTTATTAATGATAGGTTTGGGCGCGATCATCCAACCTGCACGAATATTTTTCCCTAAGTATTTAGAAAGGGAACCTAAGTAAATAACCTGTTGCTGTTTATCGAATTTTTTTATAGGACTTGTATCAATATTTTTTTGGAAAGGAAGGGCGCTATAAGCATCATCCTCAATGATTGGGATTTGTTTATAGTAACAGTAAGTGAGTAGCTCTTGTTTTCGTGTTTGACTCATGACCCTTCCTGTTGGGTTTTGAAAAACAGGGTTTAAGAAGATCATTTTTATATTTTTTTGATTGATGAGCTTTTCTAATCCCTCTAGTGTAATACCCTCCGCATCGGTTGGAGCTGCATAAATTCGCAGTCCTGTCGCTTGAAATAATGGGAGTGAGTAAAAATAAGAGGGAGATTCTATGCCAATAGCATCCCCTGGTTTTAGTAGTCCTTGGGTAATGAGAAAAATGGCTTGTTGTGTTCCTGATGTAATAAGAATTTGGTCATCGTCTACAGATAGTTTAAGTGATTTTGCTAAATAGTCTTTAACTGCTTTTCTTAATGAATTTAGCCCTAAATGTGATGCCTCTTCACCTTGCTCATGATGCAATAGCTCTTGCCAAGACAGTTTATGTAATGATAATGCAGGCAGTAAATCAGCAGGTAAGTCACCGTTAGATAAGTCCAGTAATGGTTTATGAGTAATTTGAGCCTCTTTACGTAACTGATTCGCTTTCAATGCATAGCTATCACTTTTCTGTGATAAAACACTGGGAGGAGATTGCCAATTAATAAGAGGCTGGCTTTGTAATCCCCATTTTTGATGATTAATAAAACTACCACTGCCTGTTTTACGAATTAGAACGCCTCTGTCAGTGAGATTATTTAAGGCATGTACAACTGTTGAGCGATTAACTTTTAATAATTGGCTCAGCTCTCTTTCTGAGGGGAGGCGGTCTCCTGCCTGTAACTGACCATTTTCTATAGCCTGCTCAATTAAGGTAATAATGTGTTTATACAGTGGTTTCTTGTTGAGGTTGTTGGTATTGAGTGTCCACATAGTCAATTGCTTTATAGGTTGAATGAGTCATTATAGTGGAAATTGGATGGTATAAAAACAAGCCAATTGGCTGTTTTTTATTTTTAAAAAAGGGTTATTCTTTTTGCATACTCTATATTTTAATGGGATAAGTAAAATGACAAACAAAGTAATTGGTTCTGATACAGTAAAGCGTGGCATGGCTCAAATGCAAAAGGGTGGTGTTATCATGGATGTGATTAATGCAGAGCAGGCAAAGATTGCTGAGGCGGCAGGTGCTGTGGCGGTGATGGCATTAGAGCGTGTTCCTTCAGACATCCGTGCAGCAGGTGGTGTGGCAAGAATGGCAGACCCTACTATTGTTGAAGAAGTTATGGGAGCAGTCACTATTCCTGTGATGGCAAAGGCTCGTATTGGTCATATTGCAGAAGCCCGTATTTTAGAAGCGATGGGGGTTGATTATATTGATGAAAGTGAAGTGTTAACACCTGCTGATGAACAATATCACTTATTAAAGAGTGATTATACCGTTCCTTTTGTTTGTGGTTGTAGGGATCTCGGTGAGGCCTTACGTCGTATCGGTGAGGGCGCTTCAATGCTACGCACAAAAGGTGAACCTGGAACAGGTAATATTGTTGAGGCAGTAAGGCATATGCGAAAAGTGAACGAACAGGTACGTAAGCTTGTAAATATGTGTAATGATGAACTAATGACTTTTGCTAAAGATATTGGTGCGCCTTATGAGTTAGTGAAAGAAGTGAAGGTGTTAGGTAAGCTTCCCGTTGTGAACTTTGCAGCAGGTGGTATTGCGACACCAGCAGATGCGGCTTTGATGATGAGCTTGGGTGCTGATGGAGTGTTTGTTGGATCTGGGATTTTTAAATCCGATAATCCTGAAAAATTTGCTAAAGCTATTGTTCAAGCAACCACAAATTTTCAAGATTATAAATTGTTAGCCGAATTATCTAAAGGCTTAGGTACGCCAATGAAAGGGATTGAAATTTCAAAGCTTTCAGAAGCAGAACGTATGCAAGATAGAGGGTGGTAGCGTGAAAACTGTCGGTGTACTAGCATTACAAGGTGCTATAACCGAACATCTGCAAATGCTTGAGCATTTGCAGGTAAAAGCCAAGTCTGTTAAAACAGCAGAGGATTTGGCTACGGTTGATGCACTCATTATTCCAGGGGGAGAGTCAACGGCAATTAGTCGTCTGATTCAACAGCTAGGGCTGTTTGATGAAATACAAAAATTTGCTAAAACACACCCTGTTTTAGGAACCTGTGCGGGGCTCATTTTATGTGCTAAGCATATTATTCAGTCAGATAATAAAGTGATTCCTTTAAATCTTATTGATATGGCTGTAGAGCGTAATGGTTTTGGCCGACAGGTGGATAGTTTCGAAACAACGCTGGCTGTATCAAATATCGCTGATGATATCCCAGCTGTATTTATTAGAGCGCCTTTTATTCAGCGTGTTGGCGAAGACGTTAAGGTATTATCGGTTTGTGATGATAAAATTGTCATGGCAGAGCAGGGTAATATCTTAGTGATGTCTTTTCACCCTGAGTTAACAAAGGATACCCGTGTATTTGAATACTTTATCAAAAAAATACAGTGATAAAGTATTGTTAGAATGAGTAGCCTACATTGACCATTAGGGCATTAAACCCTAAAAGAAAGGCTTCAGCATTAACTTTTTTTATTTGAATGCCTACGCCTGGAATGATAGCAGGTGCTATGCCTAAGTTATTTAATGGGATTTTGTTTTTGTATTTACCATGGTAGCCGTGTATAAGCCCTCCAGATAATCGAGCATAAAAAGGTGTATTTTCTAGGTTATAGCGTTTGCCTGCATAAACATAAAACGAGCGTTGTCTAAAAGAGTTACGAAATGTGGCTCCGCCTATGAACCATTTAGATGGAAAATTGTAGTCAATGCCGATCAGATTTTGATGATTATTGTGCTCTGGTTTTGGATGAAAGTGTGTAGTGTAGACACTTGTTTCAATATGCCAATATCCGCTTTTCTGCGTATCTGCCATGGCAATCTGAGGCGTAATTAAAAAAATCAATAAGGCTATTTTATAAAAACTACTTACCATGTTTATCCTATGACATCACCATCATTTTATTATTTTAAAATAATGGTGATGTTTTAAGTACAGCTAATATCGTATGTTAGAAAATCCATTTAATAATGAAAATTAAAATAAGGATGATAGCAATTATTCTGATGATATTGTATGCCATACGTGACTTACGTTTTAATGCTTTAATTGGTGTGCTAATTAGCTTTGAAAGACTAATAAACCAACCATAGGCTCTATTAGCAAAGCCAGCATACTCGCCATCAATATTTTGAGGCTGTGTTAGGTAAGCTAATATGTTAGATACCCATTGATTAATTGTGTACATAGGCTCTTTCAATGGACGATCTAAGTCACAGAAAAATATTAAACGCGAATCATCTGTATCATTAATAACGTAGTGAATATAGGTTTCATCAAAAATAAAGTCTTCGCCATCATACCAAGGCTGTGCTTGTTCATCGATATAGATGGCACACTTGTCCGAATTGGGTGTGGCTAAACCAAGGTGATAACGAAGTGTTCCTGCAAACGGATCACGATGTGCATTTAAATGGCTACGAGCAGGTAGGCGAGTAAAAAGAGCATTTTTAATCATAGGCACTTGTCTGACTAGTTCAAGTGTCTTAGGACACAGTGTTTCGGCTGAGGGCAATGTTTGTTTATTCCATGTTAAATAAAAGCGTTTCCAACCCTTTTTAAAGAATGAACCAAAACCTGCTTCATTGCCATCAATAGCTGCCCGAATATAACCTTCATCGAATAGTTTTAATCCTTCCTCCTTGATGACTTCCCAATTTTCTTTAATAAAATCCATTTCTTTAAAGTCTTCTCGATTATAAATAGGTTGTGATTTTTGTTTGGAGAAGATATACATTAAAGCGTTATAGGGAGCAAATAGCGCAGAGTAGTTAAAAAACTGTCTCATTAGTGGCAGCCTACGAGAGCGTCCATGGTAGTAGACATAGAGCACGCCCCATACGAAGAAAGCGACAATTAATAATTTAATTAATGTAGAAACTGTCATAGTGGATAACCTTTATAAAAGTATTAAATAGCTCAATGACTACCATACTATTGAAAGCAAGTATTGTATATAACTATATAGGATCATTTAGGTGTCACAAAGTTCTTATTTGCTACAACAAATAAAAGTGCTGCCGTCTTGCTGTCAATGTTGCCTGTGTAGTTGTCAGGTTGGTAACGCATCTGGAAAGCAATAATAGCTTTAATTGTATCATCATCCAGTATTCCTGTTCGTGGGGTTGCATACCCTATACTGGCAAGCTTACTTTGTATCCAGGTAGCGCTTGGTTTGCTTTCCATATCAAAAATAGCTTGTTGTTTTGCGACTGCCATTTCATCTGGCCAAATGGCAAGCCCTTCTTTAGCAAGTTCTCGCCAAGGAAAGAGTGGGCCAGGGTCTGATTTTCTTTGCGGAGCAACATCGCTATGCCCTAAGATATTTTTAGTTGGAATATCATAGCGTTTTTGGAGCTCTTTAAGGAGGATTTTGAGCGACTTTATTTGAGCATCAGGATAACTATACCAGACCCTTGTTTTTTGAGGTGTTTCTTTATAGCCTAAATTAACCAGTTCTATTCCAATGGAGCTATTATTGAGAGAATTTCTTCCTTGCCACTCACTGACTCCTGCATGCCATGCACGTTTTTCATCATTAACAAGTTGATAAATAGTACCATCCTCGCTAATTAGGTAGTGACTACTTACATTAGTTTTGGTCAGTAAGTAAAGAGAACGCATGAGATTAGCCGCAGTATAGTGCACAATAATATATTGTATACGGTTATCTTGTGCTTGTGATGCATGGTTTTTGTCAATTTTCAATCCAGTTTGACAGGCTGTTAACCAGAGAAGGCAGAAAATGATAAGTAATTTTTTCATTAGAAATTTCATGTTTCGATAAATCTGATTATAAGTTGGATTGATTAATATTTGATAATAGTCTTTCAGGAAGCTTGATGCTGACCTCTATAGGGAGGTGATCAGATATGGGTAGTTGTAGTACACTGATATTTTCTACTGTAAGGTCTTTACTTAATAAAATATGATCGAGACAACGTTTAGGATTCCAGCTAGGGTAGGTGGCAGCATTCTGTGGTAAAACGAGATCGAGTTTTTGTAATGCTGAGTTATCTATGAGCTCAACTGTTTCTGCATTCATATCGCCCATGAGAATATGATACCGATAAGGGGCAATCATTTTATAAATATAATCAAGTTGCTCTTTGCGTGCTTTTTTACTTAGAGCAAGGTGCATGACAACAATAATGAGTGCATCTTCACCTTCCCCAAAGCGAGAAAAAATAGCACCTCTCCCCCTCATTCCTGGTAAGGGGTGATCTTCAATAACGTTAGGTTTAAAGCGAGTCAACATGCCATTACTGTGCTGTGCGAGTTTCCCTAGATTGCGATTAGTTTGTTGATGCCAATAAGGAAAGTTAGCAAGTTTAGCTAAGAACTCGGTTTGATTAATACCGCTTGAGCGTAAACTCCCACCATCAACCTCTTGTAAAGCAACAAAATCATATTGTCTTATCAAATCAGCTATGCGCTGTAAGTTTTTTATGCGATCTTTGTAAGGTAGAATATGTTGCCAACTTCTTGTGAAGTAGTGATGGTAATGACTTGTTGAGTTACCCACTTGTATATTGAAAGTGAGTAACTTTATTATTTCATTAGGAGTAAGAATAATAGGGCTACTCTCCTTATTCTCATTAGGACTAATGTGAGTAGCCACTTCTTTTCTCTTAATTCCCATACCAGTATTTATCCAATCATTAATATCTTTGAATCATAATACCGTATGTTGAATACTAAAAATTCCTTTCTGTTACTTTTTATTTCGTTGTCGTTTCAGCTGTTTGCTTTAATGCATCGCGTTCTTTTTTAATTAAATAATTTGTTATGTTCATTAACTCTTTAGGATCTGGAACGTTATCATTTAAATCAACGCGGTATTTTCCATTGACGATAATAGCAGGAACACCTGAAATCCCATATTGAGTTAATGTTTTTTTGTCTTTCTCTAATTGTGATTGCACACCGAAAGAATTATAAGTATCTAAGAATTTTTGTTTATCTATACCATGCTGTGATGCAAATTCTGCCATATCTTCTGGCGTAAGAAGAAGATTTTTACGTTGTTGAATTGATTCAAATACAGCAGAGTGTAGCTTTTCTTCTGCGCCTAGTGTATTAAGCGTGATAAAAAGTTGGCCGTGGATCGTCCATAGTTTACCGAATAATGCTGGCATACGTACAAAGTTAACATCTTCAGGTAGGTCTTTAGCCCATTTATTAATAATAGGTTCTAAATGATAGCAATGAGGGCAACCATACCAAAATACCTCAGTCACTTCAATTTTACTAGGGTCTGATGTAGGTATTTGTTTTGGTAAAACAGTGTATTCTTTTCCTGGTTGTGGATCAGGAATAGCTAAAACCCCTACTTGGGCATGAGCAATATTAAAGAAAATTGCTGAAAGAGCAACAATCCCTGCTATAAAAAGACGACGCATATTTTTCTCCGTTACCTATATACTAAATAATTGACAATTAAATTATATGGTTGGGTACAATACCTAAAAAAATAAGAATTGCAATAATTTGTTGAGGTGGTTTTGTGTCAGAGTGTGAATGGCTACCAGTGATTAATAAAGAAGAACAATGTGCTATTATAAAGACTAGAAATTATTATATAAACTTAATGTGTGAGAGAGTTATGTCGGGCAGTAAATTTTTAGGGTTATGCCAAAAAGCAACTTTTTTATTAAGTGCCGCGAAAGTTGATCAATGCCCTAATGATATAGGCTATGAAGTTGCATTTGCAGGGCGCTCTAATGCTGGAAAGTCAAGTGCCATAAATGTATTGACACGCGCTAGCTTAGCAAGAACTTCTAAAACGCCAGGTCGAACGCAGTTGATAAATTTTTTTGCGTTAGACGATGAGCGCCGTTTTGTTGACTTGCCTGGCTATGGTTATGCGAAAGTACCACTTCCTTTAAAAGAGCATTGGAAAAAACATTTGGATGCTTATTTGTCAACTCGGCAGTCTTTAGTGGGTATTTTTCTGATGATGGACATACGTCACCCATTGACTGATTTTGATAAAGTATTGTTAGACTGGGCTGATACATCAAATATGCCTGTGCACATATTATTAACTAAGGCCGATAAGTTAACCTTTGGTGTCGCTAAAAATACATTACTAAAAGTACAGCAGCAACTAAATACTTATCACAATACAACAATCTCCGTTCAACTTTTTTCAGCAGTAAAACGAGATGGATTGACCGATGCCTATTCTATACTGCGACAATGGCTACATTTTGAAGGCTGATTAAATCTGTTACAATTATATGGCTAAGCTTAGAGTTCATTTCTTTGGATTTCTACGCAAGGTGTTTGGGTACTTTAAAACTCAAATAAATTAAGTGCTTAAGACTATTATTTCATATGATTATTGTTATTTTGAAATGTTCAAACTAGGGTGATAAGCATATAAAAGAAGTAGCCTTAAGTTAAGAATAATGGTAAAGGCTCCTCTAAAGAGGTTGAGAGATGAGAAATCTAAAATATCCACGTTTGTTTACCATACCACTCTTATTCGCACTACTATTGTTGGGTGGGTGTGATGTGGCTTTGTTAAACCCTAAAGGATATATAGGTCATGAAATTAAAGCATTAATTATTACATCTGTATGCTTGATGTTGATTGTAGTAATTCCTGCTATTTTTATGTCATTATATTTTCCGTTTAAATACCGTGAAGGTAGTAATGCTAAATATTCTCCTAAGTGGGAATTTTCGGCAAAAATTGAAACATTAGTGTGGGGTGTACCTGTCATTATAATAATAATATTAGGTATTGTTACTTATCACTATACGCATAAAATTGACCCTACTAAACCTATTCCTACAGAAGTGTCTGCAACCAAACAAATGGATATTCAGGTTGTTGCATTAAGATGGAAATGGTTGTTTATTTACCCTGAGCAAGGTATTGCGACAGTAAATCAAGTGGTTTTCCCTGAAAATACACCGATTAAATTTGAAATTACTTCAGATACAGCCATTACTTCATTCCTAATACCACAACTCGGTAGCCAAATTTATGCGATGGCAGGAATGGAAACAAAGCTACATTTGATTGCAGACAAACCAGGCGTTTTCCAAGGTACAGCGGCTAACTTTATTGGCTATGGTTACTCTTATATGTTATTTAAAGCTGTGTCAGTAAGTCATTCAGACTTCGAAAAATGGGTTGCTGATGTGAAAGCAGGTACAGCAAAAGATCAAGTAGATGGTAACGAAATTACGGCTATTGATTTAACGCCCAATGTTTATAAAGCATTAAGAGATAAAAGAAATGAAGATTTCTTTGAACCTGTCGCTTTTTATAAGTTAACGCCTAGCTTGTATGGGAAAGATGGTTTGTTTGAGGATATTTTAGAGTCATATATTCCTGTAAATGGACCAAAAGGTATTCCTGTAAAGGATGATTTAGTACAGGCAGAGTCTCATAATGCAATATCTGGAGGTCATTAATTATGTCAGGTTTTACTAGTGGAAACTTAGACAATTACAATAACCTAACGGGGTATTTATCTTGGAATGCTGTTCCAACTAATGAACCTATCGTTATGTGGACAGTGGGTGTTGTTCTTGTCCTAGGAGTACTTGTTGCAGGTCTAATTACCTTTATGGGGTGGTGGAAGCCTCTCTGGAAAGATTGGATTACGACGGTTGACCATAAAAAGATAGGTATCATGTATATTGTGGTAGCTATTCTTATGTTAGTACGTGGTTTTGCTGATGCCTTACTCATGCGTACTCACTTAGCCCTCGCTGCTGCTGAGGGATATACTGCAGGCCATCCCTCGGGTTATTTACCACCTGATCATTACAACCAAATCTTTACAGCGCATGGTGTAATCATGATTTTCTTCATGGCAACTCCATTATTATTTGGTTTGATGAATATCCTTTTACCACAACAGATTGGTGCGCGTGATGTGGCATTTCCATTCTTAAATAATTTCGGCTTCTGGTTAACAGTTGCTGGTGTTATTGTGTGTAATATTTCATTAGGTGTGGGTGACTTTGCAACGGGTGGATGGTTAGCTTATGCGCCAGAAACGGGAATAGAAATGAGTCCCACCGTTGGGATGAATTATTATCTGTGGAGTCTACAGCTGTCGGGAATAGCTACAACAATAGGTGCTGTTAACTTTATTGTGACTATTTTAAAAATGCGTGCACCCGGTATGACATTAATGCAAATGCCTATTTTTACATGGACATGTCTATGTACTAATATTTTGGCTGCTGCAGTGTTCCCAATTTTAACAGTGGCCTATGCCTTATTAACATTAGACCGTTATTTTGATTTCAACTTCTTCACCAATCATATGGGTGGGAATGCGAAAATGTACATTAACTTGGTTTGGGCATGGGGACATCCAGAAGTATACTTCTTAGTATTACCTGCATTTGGTATCTACTCAGAAATCGGGCCTGTATTCTCAGGTAAACCATTGTTTGGTTATAAAACAATGGTTTATGCAACTGTTTCTATTGTTGTGCTAAGTCTACTTGTATGGGGGCACCATTTCTTTACCATGGGCGCTGGCGGTAATGTTAATGCCTTCTTCGGTATTATGACAATGATCATCGCCATTCCTACAGGGGTGAAAGTGTTTAACTGGATCTTTACAATGTATGAAGGCCGAGTTAGATTTACTGCGCCTATGTATTGGGTGATTGGTGCATTAGTGACTTTCACTATTGGTGGTATGACAGGAGTTATGTTAGCTGTTCCACCGATTGACTTTGTTGTTCATAACAGTCTGTTCTTAGTAGCGCATTTCCATAACACTATTATTGGTGGTGTTGTTTATGGCTATTTAGCAGGTCTTGTATTCTGGTTCCCTAAAATGTTTGGTTTCAAAATGCATGAAGGAACTGGTAAAGCATCATTCTGGTGTTGGTTGGTTGGTTTCTACTTATCATTTATGCCATTGTATGCATTAGGATTCATGGGATTAACTCGTCGTATGAGTCAGTTCCAGTCAACTGAATATGCTCCTTATTTCATCGTCGCGATGATTGGTACATTCTTTATCTTATTTGGTGTGATTTTCTTAGTATTATCATTACTAATTGGTATTTTACAACGTAACCAAACACGTGACTTAACTGGTGATGCTTGGGGCGATGGTCGTTCTTTAGAGTGGTCGTTAGCTTCTCCTCCTGCACCTTATAACTTTGCTGTTATTCCAAAGATTTATGGTAAAGATGCTTTCTTTATGCTTAAAGAGAAAGGTGAGGCTTATAAGCGTCCAGAAAAATATGAAGCGATTCATATGCCTAAAAACACAGGTGCTGGTTTTGTTATTGGTATGCTTTGTGCGGTATGGGGATTTGCTCTTGTTTGGCATATCTGGTGGTTGGCTATTGTTGGATTTGGCCTCTCTATAATTACTTACATTGTACACTCGTTTGATGATGATAGAGATTATTATATTCCAGCAGAGGAAGTGGAACGTATCGAAAACGAGCGTTTTGAAAATCTAGCAAAGGCAGGTATTAAGTCATGACAGCTGATACTATGAAAACTGTACATGGGGCAGAGCATGATCATCATGATCATGACTCTAGTTCTATAACAATTTTCGGTTTTTGGATATATATCCTTACCGATTTAATGATTTTTGGTTGCTTGTTTGCAGTTTATGCAACATTAGATCCATCTTATGGCGTGGCTATGTATTTCCCAACGATGCTAGATGCTAATGGTCAAGTTGTTGCATTTTCAGCAAGGGAATTATTTGAGCTTCCTTTTGTGTTAGTTGAAACTTTTGTATTACTTTTTAGTAGTATTACTTATGGTTTTGCAATGATTGCTGCCCATAATAGTAAAAAGAGCCAAGTATTATTATGGTTGTTAGTTACTTTTATCTTAGGGGCTACTTTCATTGGCATGGAAGTTTATGAATTTTATCATTTAGTTCACATGGGCAATGGACCTACAACTAGTGCAACAATGTCTGCATTTTTCACGTTAGTGGGAACGCATGGTCTACACGTTACAGCAGGTTTGTTGTGGATGATTGTAATGATTGCACAAGTAGCAGGCAAAGGTTTAACTAATAAAGTTAATACACGTCTATCATGCTTGAGCTTATTCTGGCATTTCCTAGATATCGTTTGGATCTGTGTATTCACTTTCGTTTATTTGAAAGCATATACTGTGGGAGTGATGTAATGGCTGATCATAAATCATCAGGACATGGCACTGTATCGACTTATATTGTAGGCTTCGTGCTAGCTGTAATCTTAACGGTTATCCCATTTTGGATGGCCATGACGGGTACACCTAACTTTACGATATTGGTGGTATTTGCTGTTGTGCAAATTATTGTGCATGTTGTATGTTTCTTGCATATCAACTCATCACCTGCACAGCGTTGGAATTTAATGACCTTTATTTTTGCAGTGGTAACTATTTTAATTATTGTTATTGGCTCAGTATGGGTTATGGAAAATTCAATGCAGAATATGATGAGTGATAAGCAATATAAAAATATGCATAACATGCACCAAGAAATGAAGTAGAGGCTACATTAAATGCTAAAGAAGTATTGGCTTGTTACGAAGCCTGGAATTATCTTCGGCAATTTAATTGCTGTTGTGGGCGGATTCTTCTTGGCATCAAGTAATCATTTTGATTTTATCAAATTGCTTGCTGTAATGCTGGGTACTTCTTTAGTAGTGGCATCGGGTTGCGTCTTTAATAACTATGTTGATAGAGATATAGACTCGGTGATGGAGCGCACTAAAAATCGTGCCATGGTACGGGGATTAATATCTCCTACTGTGGCATTAATATATGCAACTGTATTGGGTGTTGTTGGTGCGCTTATCCTTTATTTTTTTACAAATATCTTGGCTTTAAGTTTTGCCATCATGGGCTTTTTTGTCTATGTGGTGTTGTATACGTTATATTTTAAAAGAAATTCTGAGTACGGTACTATTATTGGTAGTCTATCAGGGGCAGCCCCCCCGGTGATTGGCTATTGTGCAGCAAGAGGGCATTTTGACTTAGGAGCTGCCATTTTATTATTAATATTTTGTTTATGGCAAATGCCCCATTCTTATGCCATTGCTATTTTCCGCTTTAATGATTATAAAGCGGCGGATATTCCTGTTTTGCCCGTTAAGCGCGGCGTTAGTATCGCAAAAAGACATATTGTGGGTTATATCCTTGCTTTTACTGCGGCAGCTATCTCTCTTTATGTTTGTGATTATGCAGGTATAGGTTTTGTAATTGCTACGAGTTTGATTTGTTTCTATTGGTTATTTGTAGCCATTAAAGACTATAGTAAAGTTAATGAAGTACAATGGGCTAAGCGCCTTTTTATTATTTCTATTTTTGCGATCACACTTTTAAGTGTCATGATGTCTTTTGAGGTTAATTGGGTACAATAACCTTTCTATCTTTTTCTATTTTCATTGGCTGGGTTTACTGCGTATTTATCCTAGTCCTTTGCTTTTGCTTAAAATAAGCGTATCATAAAAAAGTCTTCAGGGCGGGGCGTAATTCCCCACCGGCGGTGAGTCAATTAAGACAAGCCCGCGAGCTTTTTGTAGTTTAAAATAGCAGATTTGGTGAGATTCCAAAGCCGACGGTTAAAGTCCGGATGAAAGAAGATGCACTTCAACAGATTTTGTTGTCCTGTAGCTTTGCTATAAAGTTTTGTGCTTTATAGTTTTGCCCTGGAACGTTTATCTCTCATTTTATTATTGGCGAGGAGCGTTTCCATATGTTTTGTTCAAATGATTTTTCAAGAGTTAATGCGGCTATTAAAGCGTATCAACAAGGCTTACCTGTTTTATTGTCTGATGATAATGA